>JAFIEG010000050.1 GCA_020832665.1 Pararhodobacter sp.
TCGCGCTTTATCTGTTCAGCTTCATGCTGTCGATGCTGGGGCTGGTGCTGGCCGACAACCTGATCACGCTATTCGTGTTCTGGGAGCTGACTACCTTTACCTCGTACCTGCTGATCGGCTTTTCGCATACCGACCCGAAATCGCGGCGAAACGCGCTGCAGGCGCTGCTCTTGACCGCCGCCGGCGGGCTGGCGCTGCTGGCCGGGTTCATCCTGATCGGCGTCACGCAGGGCACTTTCGAGATGTCCGAGCTCAACGCCGCCGGCAGCATGGCCGATCACCCCTATTACCTGGGTATCCTGATCCTGGTGCTTCTGGGCGCCTTCACCAAATCGGCGCAGGTTCCGTTCCATTTCTGGTTGCCCAACGCCATGGCCGCGCCGACGCCGGTTTCGGCCTATCTGCACTCGGCCACGATGGTGAAGGGCGGCGTCTATCTGCTGGCGCGCATGCACCCCTCGCTTTCGGGCAGCGATGTCTGGGTCTGGGCGCTGACCGTGTTCGGCGCCGTCACCGCCGTCTTCGCCTCGCTCATGGCGCTGCGCCAGACTGACCTGAAGCAGACGCTGGCCTATACCACGCTGATGGCGCTGGGCACGCTTACCATGTTCCTGGCCGGTTCGACCGGCTATGCGATCACCGCCGCCATGACGTTCCTGCTGGTGCATTCTCTCTACAAGGCCGGGCTCTTTCTGGTGATCGGCATTGTCGATCATTCAACCGGCACGCGCGATGCCAATGTGCTGGGCGGGCTGGCCCGCGCCATGCCCATCACCGCCGCCGCCGCCGCGTTGTCGGGACTGGCGATGGCCGGCATACCGCCCTTTCTGGGCTTCATCGCCAAGGAAGTCGCCTATGCCGGTGCGCTGGAAATGGCGCTTGCGGTGTTCGTGGTGGTGATGGCGCTGGCAGCCTTTGCGCTGATGTTCGCGGTGGCACTGATCGTGGCATGGAAGCCCTTTTTCGGCCCGCAAGGCAAGCTGCCGCGCAAGCCGCATGAAGGCCCCTGGGCGATGGTGCTGGGCCCGGCCACGCTGGCGGTGCTGGGGCTGGCGCTGGGGCTGATGCCGGGCGTGGCGGCGTTTTACCTGGTCGAGCCGGCGGTGGCCGCGGTGATGGGCGCGCCCGATACCGGCGGGCGGCTCAAGCTGTGGGCGGGGGTGAACCTGCCGCTCATCCTCAGCCTGGTCACCTTCGCGCTGGGCTTCGTGCTCTACCGCTTTCATCTGGGGCTGCGCGAGCGGCTGGCGCGGATCGAGGCGCGCGGGCCTGATCTCGATGCCGGCTGGGACGTGATGCTCGATCGCTTCATGGACCTTGCCAAGGGGCAGACGCGCCTCATCCAGACCGGCGTGCTGCGCCACTACATCTATGTCACCTTCGCGGTGCTGGCAGTTTCCATGCTGGTGCCGATCATGCTGCGCCCGGTGGGCGGGGTGTCGCTGGCCTTTGCCGGCATCGGTTTCATGGAATGGGGCATCGCGGCGCTGATCGCGGCGGGCACGGTGCTGGTGGTGCTGACCTCGTCGCGCATCGCGGCGCTGGTGGGGCTGGGTGTTGTCGGCATCGGCGTGGCGCTTATCTTCATCACCTATTCGGCACCCGATGTTGCCATCACGCAGTTGCTGGTCGAACTGCTGGTGGTGGTGCTGCTGGCGGTGGCGCTTTTGAAGATGCCGCATCTGGACCCGAATGACCGCCAGAAACACCGCCCGCATGACGCGGCGTTGGCGGTGGTGGTGGGCGGGCTCACCGCCTGGGTGCTCATGCGAGTCACCGATGCGCCCTTCGACCGGCGCCTGACCGATTTCTTCGAAGCGGCCAGCTGGACCGAGGCATTCGGGCGCAACATCGTCAATGTCATCCTGGTGGATTTCCGCACGCTCGATACCTTCGGCGAGATCGCGGTGGTGATCATCGCCGCGCTGGGGGCCTTTGCCCTGCTCAAGGGCGGGCTTAAGCGCGGGCCCGAGGGCGAGGCGAGGAAGGGCGCGCCGGGCGACCCGGCGGGGGAGCTGGGCCACGATCTGTCGCCCGATTCATCGGGTGATCTGGTGGGCAATCCCGGAAAGGAGCGCGCGCAATGAATTCGATCATCTTCACCGCCGGCGCCCGTATCCTGGTGTCGCTGCTCTTCGTGTTCTCGCTGTTCATGCTGCTGCGCGGGCACCACCTGCCCGGCGGCGGCTTCATCGGCGGGCTGATCGGGGCGGTTGCCTTCATTGTCTATTCGCTCGCCTGCGGCCCGGCCGAGGCCAAGGTCGCGCTGCGTGTCAGCCCCGAGGGGCTGGCGGTGGTGGGGCTCGGCATCGCGCTGGCGGCGGGCATGGTGTCGATCTTCTTCGGCGATCCGCTATTCACCGGGCAATGGTACTGGGTCGGCGGTGACAGCTACGAGACATCGCTGTTCTCCATCAATTCGGTGCTGGTTTTCGATATCGGTGTCTATCTGGTGGTGCTGGGCTCGATCCTGTCGCTCGCCTATGCCTTCGAGGAGGAAACCTGAGATGGAAGCCCTCACCGCGCTGATCGTCGGCCTGCTGGTGGCGGCATCGGTCTATCTGATGCTGGCGCGCAACTTCATGCGCTTCCTCTTCGGGCTGATCCTTTTGTCGAACGCCGCCAATCTGGTGATCTTCGCCTCTGGGCGGATGACACCGGGCTCGCCGGCGCTGGTGCCCTATGGCGCCGATGCACCGCTGGGCGAGGTGGGCAATGCGCTGCCCCAGGCGCTGGTGCTGACCGCCATCGTCATCGGCTTCGGCCTCTTGGCCTTTACCCTGGCGCTGGCCTTCGAGACCTACAGGCGCCTGCGAACCATGGATAGCGACAAGATGCGGCTGGCCGAGCCGAAGGAGGAAAATCAATGATGAGCTGGCTTCTGGTCATGCCCATCGCGATTCCCTTCGCGACGGCGGTCTTCGCATGGCTGGCGCGGATGCGCCCCTCGGGGCGCTGGATATCGCTGGCGGGCTCGATCGCCTCGCTGGTGGCCTCGGTGGCACTGCTGCTGGCGGTGCTGGAACATGGCGTTGTCGCGGCGCAGATGTCGAACTGGGACGCGCCCTTCGGCATCACGCTGGTGGCCGATTACCTGGGCGTGGTTATGGTGGTGATCACCGCCATCACCGGGCTGGCCACCGCCATCTATGCGCTGGGCGAGATCCCCCAGCGGATGGAAAGGCTGGGCTACCACCCGCTGTTCCAGACACTGATCGCCGGGGTGACGGGCGCCTTCCTCACCGGCGATTTGTTCAACCTCTATGTCTGGTTCGAGGTGATGCTCATCTCGTCCTTCGGCCTGCTGGTGCTGGGCGGCTCGCGCGAGCAACTCGATGCGGGCATCAAGTATGTCGCGCTCAACCTTGTCTCGACGCTGGTTTTCCTGTCGGGGATCGGGCTGCTCTACGGCATGACCGGCACACTCAACATGGCCGATCTGCGCGAGGCGGTGGCCAATGTCGAAAATCAGGGGCTGGTGACCGTGGTCGCCATGATGTTCATGGTGGGCTTTGGCGTGAAGGCGGCGGTGTTTCCGCTCTTCTTCTGGCTGCCGGCGTCGTATCACACGCCCAGCTTTGCCGTTTCGGCGGTGTTTGCCGGGCTGCTCACCAAGGTCGGCGTCTATGCGATGATGCGCATGTTCACGCTGGTCTTTGTGGGTGATGTCGGCTTCACGCATGAAATCCTGATCTGGGTCTCGGCGCTGACCATGCTGGTGGGCGTTATCGGCGCCGCGGCGCAAAGCGATTTCCGCAAGATCCTGAGCTTTCACATCATCAGCCAGATCGGCTACATGACGCTGGGGCTGGCGCTTTACACGCCACTGGCGCTGATGGGGGGCGTCTTCTATCTGGTGCACCACATCATCGTGAAGGCCAATCTGTTCCTGGTTTCGGGCGTGGCCAACAAGCTGGCGGGCCATACCGATCTCAACCGCATCGGCGGGCTTTACAAATCCTCGCCCTTCCTGGCGGCGATGTTCGTCATTCCGGCGTTTTCGCTGGCCGGCTTCCCGCCGCTTTCGGGCTTCTGGGCGAAATACCTGATCGTCAAGGCGTCGATCGAGCTGGACAACTGGATCATTGCCTTCGTGGCGCTGTTCGTGGGCTTGCTGACCATCTTCTCGATGACCAAGATATGGGGCATGGCCTTCTGGAAGCCGCACCCCGACGGGATCGACCCCACGCCCGACCGCGCGCCCGACCATGTGCGCGTGCCGATGATGATTCCCATCGTCGGGCTGGCGGCGATGACCATCGTCATCGGCTTCTTCCCCGAACCCTTCGTGCAATTCGCCGAGATTGCCGCCGGGCAACTGCTTGACCCCAGCCTCTATGTCAGCACGGTGCTGGGGGTGCGGCCATGAAAAACGCCCTTGTCACCAACCTGATACTGGCCTTCGCCTGGGCGGCCATGACCGGCAATTTCGGGCTGGATTCGCTGGCGCTGGGCGCGGTGCTGGGGTTCTTTGCGCTGTGGCTGTCGGCGCCGCTCACCGGCATTGACCGGCTGTATTTCGTGCGCAGCTACCGGATGGTGCGGCTGGCGCTGTTTTTCCTGTGGGAATTGATGCTATCGTCGCTGCGCGTGGCCTGGGACGTGATCCGCCCCTTTCCGCAAAACCGCCCGGCCATCATCGAAATGCCGCTGAGCGTGAAATCGGATCTGGAAATCCTGCTGGTAACCAACCTGATTTCGCTCACCCCCGGCACGCTGAGCGTCGATGTCACCCCCGACCGCAAGACCCTGCTGGTGCATGCGATGTTCGCTGATGACCCCGACGCGCTGGTTGCCAGTCTGAAGAGCGGCATGGAGCGCATGGTAGCGGAGGCATTCGAGCAATGACGGCAGCGGCGTTTCTAGAACTGTCCATTCAGATCACGCTGGGCATGATCCTGCTGGGGCTGGCGGTGGCCTTCATCCGGCTGGCCATCGGCCCCACCCTGGCCGACCGGGTGGTGGCGCTGGACATGATGACCATTTCCATCATCGCCTTTTGCGGCGTCTATGCCATGGCCGTCGATGACCCGTCATTCCTTGACGTGGCGATCGTGCTGGCGCTTGTCGGCTTCCTGGCAACCGTCGCCTTGGCCCGCTATGCCGAACGCCGTTTCGAGCGCGAAAGCGGCTCGGATAAAACAAAGGAAGAAGGGCATGACTGAGATCGTGATCGCGCTTCTGACCCTCGGCGGCGGCGCCTTCGTGCTGATCGCGGCCATCGGCATCGTCCGCCTGCCTGATCTCTTGACCCGCATGCATGCCTCCACCAAGGCCGGCACGCTGGGCAGCCTGCTGATTCTGGCCGGGCTGGCGGTTTTCGCCGGAACCGTGACGGTAATCAGCAAGGTGGTGGCAACGGTGCTGTTTCTGCTGCTCACCGCGCCCATCGCCGCGCATATGATCGGCCGCGCCCATGCCCGCACCACCCGCCGCCGCACGCCCTCCTCGGCGAAAGACGGCGGCTGAAGTCGTGACCGCTCGCCCGTTCCGGGCCCTGGCAGCACCCGCCTTCAGCGGCAACGCGCCGTTTCGGTACCCGCCATGATCTGGCTCGACTCCCTCGCGCATGCGCTGCTCAAGCGCGCGCGGCTCCTCTGGGCGCTGGTTCTCGTCGCCACCGCGCTGGCGGTGGCCGGCGCGGCAAATCTGCGCACCGAGATCGATTTCTCTGGCCTCATCAACCCGCATTCCGAAGCCGCGGAAAGCATGCGCGCTTATCAGGCTCGCTTCGGCCGGCTGAGCTTTGACGAGGTGTTCCTGCTCGAAGCCGACACACTGGCCGACGAGCCCGCGCTTGATGCGCTGGAAGAGCTGATCATCGGCTTTCAGTTCGTCGAAGGGGTCGAGCGGGTCTTCAGCCTGTTCTCGCTGCCAGGCCCGGCCATGGCCAGCGCCTGGTTGGCCAGCCCCGATCTGGCGGCACTGGATGCGGGCGAAAGGCTTGAACGGATGCGCCAGGGCCACCCGCTGGCGCCGCAGCTGCTTTCAGCGGGGCTCGGTGCCACACTTGTCGTGGTGGTGCCCGAACGCGGCACCGACCGAGCCGCGCTGCTCGCCGGGCTGGAGGCTGAGCGCCGGGCCGCAGCGCCCGGTTTTCGCCTTTCCGCCGTGGGTCTGCCCGAGGTGCACGCCGCCATCGGCCAGGAGTTGCTGCGCGATCTGCGCGTCCTGATCCCGGCTGCGGTGCTTTTCTGCTCGCTGCTCACCGTGCTGGTGTTCCGAAGCTGGCGGGCAGTAGTGGTATGTGCGCTGCCGCCGGTCACGGCGGTCTTGTGGTTCATGGGTTATCTGGGCGCAAGGCAGATCAGCATCGACCCGGTGATGGGCTCGTTGCCCGTGGTGGTGATCGTGCTGTGCTTTTCGCAATGCATCCATCTCTATTTCGCCGCTCTTCGCCATACGCAGGCCGGGCTGGCGCCCCGCGACAGAACCGGGCGCGCGCTGGCCGAGACCCTGCCTGCCATGGTGCTGACCAGCCTCACCACCATTATCGCCTTCCTGTCGATCCTGCTTCCCGGGGCGCCGCAGCTGGACAAGATGGCCATGGCCGGAGTGGGCGGCATGCTGATCTCGCTGGCTGCGGGTGTCTTTATCGCCCCGCTGCTGATGATGATTCTCGGCGCGCCGGAGGCTGGCGCGCGCCAGCCGAAAGGCATTGCCCTACTGATTGCGCCCGCCATGCGTCTGGCGCGTCGGGGGGTTCTGGTGGCTCTCGTGGCGCTTGCTCTTCTGGTGGTGCTGGTCTCGTTGCAATCGCAATCCAGCATCGGGTTTCGATATACCGAGTACCTGCCGACAAATTCCGATGTCGCCCGCGATCTGCGCCGGATGGAGGCGCTGGGCCTGGGCAGCGACCGGCTCTTTGCGGTGATCGAATCGCAGCCGGTGCTGGCGGGGGGCGATGAGACCGGCGTGCAGCCGGGGCTGGAAAACGCCGCGGCGGCGGCGCAGGTGCTCTGGGGCGGGGGCGAGGACCCCGCCGAATGGTTTGCCGCGCTCGAATCGACGATAACGGTGGCGCCGCTTGCCGCCGCCGATGGTGGCGCGCATGCCCTGCCTGTGCAACTGCCCCTGACCGGCGGGCAAGAGCCGGCAAGCGCTGCGCTGGAACGGATCGAGGCGCAGCTGGCCGAGGCCGGGCTGGCGCCGGTGAGCCATCTTGTCGGACCCAACAAGGCGCTGCTCACCGAGGGGCCGGTGCTGGTTGGCCAGCTCAGGATGGGGCTTTACGCCACGATCCTGTCGATCACCCTGCTCATCGGTCTGGTTTTTCGCTCGTGGCGGGTGGCGCTGATCGCGCTGGTGCCCAACCTGATACCCATCATGGGGGTGGAAAGCTGGCTGGTGCTGAGCGGGCGCGAGCTTTCGATCATGACGGTCATCGCGCTGACTGTCGCCTTCGGCATCGCCGTGGATGACACGCTGCACATGCTCAATCGCTACCGGCTTGGCGCCGGGCTGCCCCATGCCCGGCGTGTCGATCAGGCGCTGTCGGATGCCGGCGCGCCGATGATCGCCACCACGGTAATTCTGCTCGGCGGACTGGCGGTCACGCTTACAAGTGCGATTCCGGGCGCGGTGCTGTTTGGCGGGCTGATCGCGCTGGCGGTGGCGCTTGCACTTTTCGCCGATCTCTTCATTCTGCCCGGGTTGCTGCAATGGGGGGCAAGATGAAGGGCTGCATGGTGATTGTCGCGCCGCTGGCGGTCATGGCGCTCTCGGCGCTGCCGTTGGCGGCATTCAGCCTGAGCGATCTCGAGGGGCGCTGGCGTGGCGAGGGGGTTCTGGCGCTGGCCGGTGAGCCGCCTCAGCGCTTTCGCTGTCAAATACGCTTTCGCGACAGTGCGAACGAGCGCAGCGTGTTTTCAGGGCGCTGCGCCACGGCGCAAGGGGCGCAATCCTTCATCTACATGCTGCACCCCTTGCCCGAGGGGCAGATACGCGCCGAGAACCGCGCCGAGCCACCCCATGAGTTGCCTGACGAGATGCAGGGCATCATCGGCGGCGGCGTGCTGCGCTTCGAAGCCGATAACGAGGCGCTGTTCGAGCTGCGCCTCGAGGGCGAGTTGATGCGCTTTCGCGTTGAATCGGAGCGCGGCGAGACCCGTGGCAGCGGCGAGGTAAGCTTGCGCCGCGTGGAAGGTTGAAGTGGGGTTTCGGATGGAAAATTTCGCGAGGCCAGAGTGTGGCCCGGCTTGCACTGGATTGCGGTCTGGTTCGCAGGCCGGACTTTGAAAGGCGTCCCGGCGCGGACATCCTGGGGCGGTCGAGCGGCGCTGGCATGGGGCGGCGTTAACCCCACCCAACCAACTACCCGGGCCCGGCATCCCGAAACGGCCGTAGGGCGGGGTTTGCCCCGCTACCCGCCGTATGGCCTGCCCATTCACTCCGGTTGTACTGGCGCATTGCGCGCCGGGCCATGTCACTGAAAGACGCTGCAAGCTGGTCTCTGGCCCGCACCGTCGCTGCGCGTACCTGCCGCCCCGGCCGACCGTCAGGGCCGGTTCACAGCCGGGCCAGCATGCCGCCGGGCTGGCGCTGGATGCGCCCATCCAGTTCCAGAAACAAGAGCGCCGGGGCGACACTGGCCGCCGGTATCGCAAGATCGCGGATCAACTGATCCTCGGCCAGCGGTGCGCTTCCCAGCTTGTCGAGGATCAGCCTGTGCAGGGTCAGCGTGTCGGGCAGGGTCGGGCTGGTTTGGCCCTGGGGTTGGCAGGCTCGCGCCCCGTTGGGGGCGGGCGCGCCGGTGGCGGCGGCATCCCGGATGTCGCCTTCCGCCGGGTTGGCAATTGCCATGCCGGCATCGGCCGGGCCGGCGGTGGCCTTGATGTTGCGCGCCAGGGCAGTTGTGCCGGGCGATGCCGCGTTTGCCGGCACGGGTGCGCCGCGCATGCGCGGCGCGCCGCCGGCGTTGTCTCGTGCAGCGCGGGCTGCCACATCCGTGCCGGCGGGGTAGGCAGTGACGCAGTCAAAGTGGGCGGGCGATGTCGTCAGTGCCTCGACGATATCGGCGACATCGCGCACCAGGCGCGCGCCCTCGCGAATCAAGTGGTTGCAGCCGGCGGCGCGGGCATCGAGCGGGTGACCCGGCACCGCCAGCACCTCGCGCCCCTGTTCGAGCGCCTCGCGCGCAGTGATCAGGCTGCCCGAGCCCTCGGCCGCCTCGATCACCACTACCGCCTGCGACAGCCCCGAGACGATGCGGTTGCGGCGCGGGAAATGCCGTGCCTGCGGCTGCGTGCCGATGGGCTGTTCGGAAAGCAGGATGCCCTGATCGGCGATCGCGGCCGCCAGCGCGGCGTTTTCCGCAGGGTAGATGACATCGACGCCACCAGCCATCACCGCCAGCGTGCCGGTTTTCAGGGCCGCGCCGTGAACGGCGGTGTCGATGCCGCGTGCCAGGCCAGAAACCACGACATGGCCGTGCCATCCCAGCCCCTCGGCCAGCTTGCGCGCCATGCGCCCGCCCAGGCTGGAGGCGTTGCGCGCCCCCACCATCGCCACCATCGGCCGGGCAAGCAGATCGGCTTGACCGCGCACCCACAAAACCGGCGGCGGGTCGGCGATGGCGACGAGCGCGGCGGGATAGGCATCCTCGCCCTGAAACAACGGCCAGGCGCCGGCGCGCAGGCCGGCGGAGATTTCACGCTTCGCGGCGTCGGCAGGGCAGGGGGTGTAATCGTCGATGCCCGCTGCACGGGCGATGGCGGGCAGTGCATCAAGCGCGGCGGTGGCGCAGCCATGTTCACGCATGAGCCTTGCAAACGTGCTCGGACCGACCCGGCGCGAGCGAATGAGGCGAAACCACGACAGCCGTTCTTCTTCCGTGGTGGGTGGGGTGAAGGGTGTGGGAGAAGAAGTTGAATTCCCGTCCATCGCAGCCTCGCCTCATTCGATTCGGAGATTGCGCGAGGAAGGTTAACAGTAGGTGAACGAATGGGTTAATGCGCGTGGAAAACGGTGGGTCGGCGGATTTTCAGTATCCAGCGAAAGGCCAGCGCCGCCAGCGTGCCGTGGATGGCGGCAATGAGGGTCACGAAACCCGGAATCATCAGCCCGCCCAGGGTGCCCGCAACCGCGCCCAGCAGGGCAAAGCTTGCCCAGCCCCCGGCACCTTTTCTGAGCAGCAGCAAGACTGGGGGAAGCGCCAGCAGCAACCCGATCCAGGAGAACATCGGCGAGAAGAACAGGATGTAGCCGATCACGAAGGGCAGGATCAGCGGGTGGGTGGAGCCGTCCGGGGGGCCGAGATCCAGAAAGGCGCTGATCGCCATGGCCAGCGCCACCAGCGCCGCCCCAAGGGGCAGCGCGCCCAGCCACACCGCCACCGAAGCGATGGCCCAGTCGGCGAAGGACAACTCGCGCCCGCTGTCGGGAGCCGAGCGCCAGGCGGCCATCAGGCAACGCCACCCACGGTCAGCCCGCCGATGAGCAGGCTGGGCTGGCCCACGCCGACCGGCACCCATTGCCCGGCCTTGCCGCAGGTACCCATGCCCGGGTCAAGCGCCATGTCGTTGCCGATGCCGCGGATGTTCAGCAGCGCCGTCGGCCCGTCGCCGATCAGCGTGGCGCCTTTCACCGGTGCGCCGCGCTTTCCGTCTTTCACGCGGTAGGCCTCGGTGCAGGAGAACACGAACTTGCCGTTGGTGATATCGACCTGCCCGCCGCCGAAGCCAACGGCGTGGATGCCGTCCCTGGTCTCGGCCAGCAGCGCCTCGGGTTCGGCCTCGCCGCCAAGCATCATGGTGTTGGTCATGCGTGGCATCGGCGCATGGGCATAGCTTTCGCGCCGACCGTTGCCGGTGGGGGCCACCCCCATCAGCCGCGCGTTCTGGCGGTCCTGCATGAAACCCGTCAGCACGCCATCCTCGATCAGCACATTGCGCCCCGAGGGAGTGCCCTCGTCATCGATCGAGATCGAGCCGCGCCGGTCGGGGATGGTGCCGTCATCCAGCACCGTCACCCCGGGCGCGGCAATGCGGCTTCCCATCAGCCCGGCGAAGGCCGAGCTGCCCTTGCGGTTGAAATCGCCCTCAAGCCCGTGGCCCACGGCCTCGTGCAGCAATATGCCGGGCCAGCCGGGGCCCAGCACCACATCCATCACACCCGCCGGCGCCGGCTCGGCGCGCAGGTTCACCCCGGCGATGCGCAGAGCTTCGCGCGCCATTGCCTGCCAGTTCGCGGTTTCCATCAGCCCGTCGAGCCCCACGCGCCCGCCGCCGCCGGCGCTGCCGCTTTCGCGCCTGCCGTCCTGTTCGACGATCACCGAGATGTTGAGCCGCACCATCGGGCGCGTGTCAGTCAGGAGCGTGCCTTCGGGGCGCAGGATCGTCACCTCCTGGCACGAGGCCGCGAGCGAGGCGGTGACCTGCACCACGCGCCGGTCGAGCCCGCGCAGATAGTCGTCGATGGCGCGCAGAAGTTCGAGCTTGGCGGCAAAGCCGGCGCTGGCGATCGGGTCGGCATCGGTATAGAGGCGCCGATTGGTGGCGGCGGGCGGATCGGCCAGCACCCCGCCGCCGGCGCCAATGGCCAGCCGTGCGGTGCGGGCGGCACGCCTGAGCGCGGCCTCGGTCATGTGGGTGGAATGGGCATAGCCCGTGACCGCCCCGTGCACCGCGCGCAGCCCGAACCCTTCGGCCGAATCATAACCCGCCGAGCGGATGCGACCGTCATCGAGCACCAGCGATTCAGAGCGCCGTCGCTCGACGAACAACTCGCCATCCTCGCCGCCGGCGAGGGTTTCGCGCAGCAGCGCAAGCGCGGTTTCGCGGTCGAATGTGGTGTCGAAGGGGCGGAACGGGTCCTGCATGATCTCGGTGGCTGGCTGGGCGGTCATGGCTTTCCTCGGTTTCGGCGGGCGCACCCGGCCATAAGGTCTTTGATCTGGGTCAATCCGTGCCGGGACAAACTGTCACTATGGCTTGTCCTGTTCATGGTAATATGGTTTTAGGTAGCGGGGAAACCGCTGTTTTGCTCTCGGGGGTGTGATCGCCCGGGGGGCGCTCTGCGGCGCAGGATGGTGAGAACAAGACGGCCCCATGGCCGCGCAGGAAACGGGAATAACAGATGCAGCATATTCAGGACCTTGACCGTCCCTTTGCGCGCCGCCTGGGCGGCGCGGTTGCCGCGCTGTCCGGTCTGGTCATGGCCGCGCCGACGCTGGCCCAGACCGCCGAGACGATGCAGGGCCTTGAGGTGCGCGGTGCTCCAGAGCCTTCGGGCATCGCCTTGCAGGAGCCGGCGACCTCGCTCATGCGCGAGGTGCTCTGGCTCGATAACATGCTGCTGTGGATCATCACGCCGATCACCATTCTGGTTTTGGGGCTTCTGCTGTGGGTTATCCTGTTCCATAACCGCCGCATGAACCCCACCCCGGCGCGCTTCACGCACAACTCGCCGCTGGAAGTGGCCTGGACCCTGGTGCCGGTTCTGATCCTGATCGTCATCGGCTCGTTCAGCGTGCCGGCGCTGTTTCGCCAGCAGGTCATGCCCGAGGCCGATGTCACCATCAAGGTGACCGGTTATCAGTGGCATTGGGGCTATGAATATGTCGATCACGATGTCGAGTTTCTCAGCTTCATGCTCGAGCGCGACGAGTTGGCAGAGCATGGCTACGAGGATCGCCATTACCTGCTGGCCACCGATACCGCCGTGGTGGTGCCGGTGGGCCGCAACGTGGTGATGCAGGTCACCGCGGCGGATGTCATCCATTCCTGGACGATCCCGGCCTTTGGCGTGAAGCAGGACGGTGTGCCTGGACGGTTGGCCGAGTTGTGGTTCAATGTCGATGAAGAGGGCATCTATTTCGGCCAGTGCTCGGAGCTGTGCGGGCAGGCGCATGCCTATATGCCGATCACCGTGCATGCTGTGAGCGAGGAAGCCTATATCGCCTGGCTCGAGGAGCAGGGCGCCGAGAACCTGGCGCTGGCGCCGGGCTATGAGCGCGTGCGCGGCAATGTCGAACTGGCGATGCGCGACGAGTAAGGCTGCCCAGGCCGGCGGCGCGCTGCAAAGCCGCGCCGCCACTGCCGGAATTGAGGAAGTGATGAGCGATATCCGCGCCGAGTTCGCCCGACAGGACGGCCACGCCGAGGCCAGCTTTGGCGATTATGTGCAGCTTCTCAAGCCGCGCGTGATGTCGCTGGTGGTATTCACCGCGCTGGTCGGGCTGCTGGTGGCGCCCTCGGGGCTGCACCCGGTCGAGGCGCTGGCCTCGATCATCTTCATCGCGCTCGGGGCCGGGGCCTCGGGGGCGCTGAACATGTGGTGGGATGCCGATATCGACCGCCAGATGCGTCGCACTGCGGCGCGGCCCGTTCCCGCCGGGCGGGTCGAGCCGCGCGAGGCGCTGGGGCTGGGGCTGGGGCTGTCGCTGATTTCGGTGCCCATGCTGGGGCTGGCGGCGAACTGGATGGCGGCTGGGCTGCTGGCCTTCACCATCTTCTTCTATGCCGTGATCTACACCATGTGGCTCAAGCGCTGGACGCCGCATAACATCGTCATCGGCGGCGCCGCCGGGGCGTTCCCGCCGATGATCGGCTGGGTTGTGGCGACCGGGCATGTGGGTATCGAGGCGGTGCTGATGTTCGCGGTGATCTTCATGTGGACGCCGCCGCATTTCTGGGCGCTGGCGCTGTTCATGAAGGATGACTATTCGAAGGCGCGCGTGCCCATGCTGACCGTTACCCATGGCCGCCGCGCCACCAGGATGCAGATCCTGCTCTATACGCTGGCGCTGGCGCCGGTGGCGCTCGTGGCGGGGTTCACCTCAATCGGCGGGCCGATCTATCTGGCGGTGGCGCTGGCGCTGAACGCGGTCTTCGTGATCGGCGCGCTGCGCCTGTGGCGGCGCGGCGAAGAGGCCGCACAGCTTGATGGCTACCACGCCGAAAAGCGCTTCTTCCGCTTCTCGCTGGCCTATCTCTTCGGCCATTTCGCGGCCTTCCTTGTCGAAGCCACGCCTTGGGCTGCGGCACTACGGGCGCAATTTGCCTTCTGGGGGGCATGATGGGACTGACACATGAACACGAACTGCACCGGCGCCGTTTCGGCCGTAACCTGGGGGTTGCGCTGGTTCTTGGCGCGTTCATCGTGCTGATCTTTGCGCTGACCATCGCCAAGGTATCCGGTGGTGGCGTGATCGAGGCTTTCGACCATACCTACCGGCCGGCGCTCGACCCGGCCGTCAATCCGGCGCTGAGAGGTGAGGAATGATCCGGTACTGGCGCAATCTGAGCGGCATCCAGCGCACCGCGGCGCAGGCCACGGCGGTGGTGGTGTTCATGGCCGGCATGGGGTGGGCCGCGGTGCCGCTTTACGATCTGTTCTGCCGCGTCACCGGCTATGGCGGCACCACGCAGGTGGGCTCTGGCTCGGACCGGGTGCTCGACCAGACCGTGCGCATCCGTTTCGACGCCTCGCGCGCGCGTGACTTCCCGTGGGAATTCCGCCCCGTCGAGCGCACCATGGAAATTCGCCTGGGCGATACCGGGATGGCCTTCTACGAGGCCTACAACCCCACCAGCGAGCCCATTGCCGGCACCGCCAGCTACAATGTGACCCCCTATGATGCCGGGCTCTACTTCACCAAGATCGACTGCTTCTGCTTTGAGTATCAGATCTTACAGCCGGGTGAGCGCGTGCTCATGCCGGTGACCTTCTATGTCGATCCCGACATCCTCGACGACCGCGAGGCGCGCGACACCCATACCATCACCCTTTCCTATACCTTCCACCGAGCGCCGCTCCGCAGCGAGGATCTTGCCGCGTTGGAAACAGCGAGCGACGAGGCGGCAACCAACTGAACGGCCGGCGGGACTGCCGCATGGCAAAAAGAACAGGCCGCGATGGCGGCACAACGACGGGACAAGCTGAGGAAACACGCCATGGCGCACGAGAAGAACCACGACTACCATATTCTGCCGCCTTCGATCTGGCCCTTCCTGGGGGCCGTTTCCGGTTTCGTCATGCTGGTCGGGGCGGTGCTGTGGATGCACAACATGGGGCCCTGGCTGTTCCTGATGGGGCTCGCCGGCGTGCTTTACGTCATGTACGCATGGTGGTCCGATATCGTTGTCGAAAGCCATACGGGTGATCACACCCCGGTGGTGGTGATCGGCCTTAGATACGGCTTCATCCTGTTCATCATCTCCGAGGTGATGTTCTTTTCGGCGTGGTTCTGGTCGTTCTTCAAGCACGCGCTCTTTCCAATGCACCCCGAGGGTGTGTTCCCGCTGGAACACGGCGCCTTTCCGCCGATGGGGGTGGAAACCTTCGACCCCTGGCACCTGCCGCTGATCAACACGCTGGTGCTTTTGTTGTCGGGCTGCGCCGCGACATGGGCGCACCATGCCATCGCGCATGAGAACAACCGCAAGGATCTGATCAACGGCCTGCTGATTGCGGCGGTGCTGGGCGTGATCTTCACCTTCCTGCAAGCCTATGAATACACCCATGCCGGCTTCGGCTTTGCCGGCAACATCTATGGCGCCAATTTCTTCATGGCGACGGGCTTTCACGGCGCGCATGTCATCATCGGCACGATCTTCCTGTTCGTGTGCTATCTGCGCGCAAGAGCGGGGCACTTCACGCAGGAACGACATGTCGGACTGGAGGCGGCGGCCTGGTACTGGCACTTCGTCGATGTGGTCTGGCTGTTCCTCTTCGCGTCGATCTATGTCTGGGGGCAATAGCGGGCCCTTGCGCAATCGCGATGGGTGGCGGGGGGCGGTCTGCCCCCCGTCGTCGTTGAAACGGCCTGCCCCCGGAATGTTTCGCAAGCAAGGATGGCTGTAATGGCATTGCGGCGGCTGATCGGCCCGCTTGTATTGGGCATTGCCGGGGTGGCGATGCTGATGAGCCTAGGCTTCTGGCAGTTGTCGCGCCTTGACGAGAAGCGCGTGCTCATCGCCGAGATAGAGGCGCAGATCGTGGCCGCGCCGGTGGCGCTGCCGGAAGCGCCCGAGCCCGAGCGCGACCGCTACATGCCGGTTCATGCCGAGGGACGATTCACCGGTGAGGTGGTGCATGTGCTGGCCAGCCAGCGCGGCGCGGGCACCGGCACGCATGTCATCGCCGTGTTCGAGACCCAAGGCGGGCGCCGCGTGCTGGTCGATCGCGGCTTCCTGCCCGATGCTGCGCGTCCGGGGTTTGCGGGTGAAAGTGGCGATGTGCGGGTGATCGGCAATTTGCACTGGCCGCGCGATGCCGATCGCTACACGCCCGAGCCCGATCTGGCGCGCGGCCTGTGGTTTGCGCGCGAGGTCGCGCCGATTGCCACGCATCTGGGCAGCGAGCCGGTTCTGATCGTTGCACGCGCCGAGCAGCCGCCGCCGACCGAATTGCGCCCGGTGCCGGTGGGCATCGAGGGGATACGCAACGATCATCTGGAGTATGCGATAACCTGGTTCACCCTGGCCATCGCCTGGGCGGGGATGACACTGTATCTATTGTGGCGTATCAGGCGCGAAGGAAGGGCTTGAGGGTTTCTCGCATGAACTACATCTCCACCCGTGGCGCGGCGCCGGCGCTGGATTTCGGCCAGGCCATGCTGACCGGGCTGGCGCGCGACGGCGGGCTTTATGTGCCCGCCGAGATGCCGCATATGCCGGCGGGCGAGATCTCGGCGCTGGCCGGGCTGTCCTATGAAGAGGCCGCCTTTCGCGTCATGCGCCCCTTCATCGGCGACAGCTTTGCCGATGATGAGTTGCAGGCGCTGATCTCACAAGCCTATGCCGGTTTCGGCCATGCCGCGCGCGCACCGCTCAAGCAGCTGGCGCCGGGGCATTTCCTGCTGGAACTTTTCCACGGCCCCACTCTGGCCTTCAAGGATTTCGCCATGCAGCTGATCGGCCAGCTGTTCCAGGCGGCGCTGGCGCGCTCGGGCGAGCGGGTCACCATTATCGGCGCCACCTCGGGCGATACAGGCTCGGCGGCGATCGAGGCGTTCCGGGGGCTGGGCAATGTCGATGTCTTCATCCTTTTCCCGCAGGGCCGGGTTTCCGAGGTGCAGCGCCAGCAGATGACCACCCCCGCTGATGCCAATGTCCACGCCATTGCCGTCGAGGGCGATTTCGACACGTGCCAGCGGCTGGTGAAGGAGATGTTCAACGATTTCACCTTTCGCGACCGGGTGCGGCTGGCCGGCGTGAACAGCATCAACTGGGCGCGGGTGTTGGCGCAGGTGGTGTATTACTTCACCGCCGCCGTGGCGCTGGGCGCGCCGCATCGGGCGGTTTCCTTCACTGTGCCGACGGGCAATTTCGGCGATGTCTTTGCCGGCTCGATCGCCCGCGCGATGGGCTTGCCCGTCGAGCGGCTGGTTGTGGCTACCAACCAGAACGACATCCTGCATCGCTGCCTGAGCACCGGCGAATACCGCACCGAGCGGGTGATGCCCTCGATCAGCCCGTCGATGGACATTCAGGTGTCGTCGAATTTCGAGCGCGCGCTGTTTCAGGCCTATGGCCAGGATGGCAACGCCGTGGCGCAGCTGATGGAAGAGCTACGCGAGGCCGGGCGCTTCACGGTCAGTCAGGGCGCGCTGGAAGGGCTGCGCGCGATCTATGCCTCGGGCCGGGTGAGCGAGGATGAAACCCGCGCCACCATCGCGCGCACGCTGTCCGCCACCGGCGAATTGCTGTGCCCGCATTCGGCGGTGGGCGTGGCCGTGGCCGAAGCGCAATTCGCCGCGCGCCCCGGCCCGGTGCCGATGGTGACGCTGGCCACCGCGCATCCTGCCAAGTTTCCCGATGCGGTCGAGGATGCCACCGGCATCCGCCCGCCGCTGCCCGCGCGCATGGCCGATCTTTTCGAGCGTCCCGAGCGCCTCACCGACATGGCCGATGACCGCGCCGCGCTGCAGGCGTTGATTGTGGAAAGGACGGGTCACTGATGCTGTGCCTGACCACCCTGCCCAACGGCTTTCGCATCGTCACCGAGCATATGCCGAGCCTGGCCTCGGCCGCGGTGGGCGTGTGGGTCATGGCCGGCGCGCGCCATGAACGTGCCGAGGAAAACGGCATCGCGCATTTTCTCGAACACATGGCCTTCAAGGGCACGGCGCGGCGCAGCGCGCTGCAGATCGCCGAGGAAATCGAGGATGTGGGCGGCTATATCAACGCCTGGACCTCGCGCGAGATGACCGCCTATTACGCGCGCGTGCTTAAGGCCGATGTGCCGCTGGCAATGGATATCATCGCCGATATCATCCGCAACCCAGCCTTTGCCGCGCGCGAGATCGAGGTCGAGCGCCAGGTCATCCTTCAGGAGATCGGCCAGGCGCTGGACACGCCCGATGACGTGATCTTTGACTGGTTGCAAGAGGCCAGCTACCCCGACCAGCCGCTTGGCAGGCCGATCCTGGGCGCTTCCGGGCAGATCGCGCGTTACGGTGCCGATGATCTGCGTCGCTTCGTCGCCGGGCAATACGGGCCGCGAAGGATGATCCTGGCCGCCGCCGGCGCGGTTGATCATGACGCGCTGGTAAGACTGGCCGAAGAGCAGTTCGGCGACATGACGCCGCTGATCAATCCGCCGGCCGAACCCGCGCGCTTTCACTGCGGCGAGAAGCGCGTGCAGAAGCGGCTTGAACAGGCGCATTTCGCGCTCGCAATCGAGGCGCCGGGCTTTCGCCACCGCGATGTCTATACCGCACAGATCTTCGCCGGCATCCTGGGTGGCGGCATGTCCTCGCGCCTGTTCCAGAAACTGCGCGAGGAGCGCGGCCTTTGCTACACCACCTTCGCCCAGGCAGGCGCGCATGACGATACTGGCGCCATCACCATCTATGCCGGCACTGGCGCCGGCGAGTTGCGCGAACTGGCCGAGCTGACCATCGACGAGATGAAGCGCGCCGCCGAGGATATCAGCGAGACTGAACTGGCGCGCATGCGCACTCAGATGAAGGCGGGGCTGCTGATGGGGCTGGAAAGCCCCTCGGCGCGCGCCGAGCGCAACGCCCGTCTGCTGGCGATATGGGACAAGGTGCCCAGCCTGGAAGAAACCGTCGAGAAGATTGAAGCGGTCGATCTGGCCGCGTTGCGCGCCTATGGCGAGCGCACCGCCGAAGCCGCGCAGATGGCGATGGCGCTCTACGGTCCGGTCAAGGCCGCGCCCGAACTGGGCCGGCTGCGCGAAAGACTGGCTGCGTGATGCTGGGCCTGTCGCTGAGTTCGCGGCACAGGCCACGAATTGTCACCGAAAGGCTGCTCCTGCGCCTTCCCGAGCATCGCGACTTCAATGCCTGGGCGGTACTGCGCAGCGAAAGCGCCGATTTCCTCACCCCGTGGGAGCCGGCCTGGTCGGACGATCACCTCACCCGTGGCGCCTTCACCGCCCGGGTGCGCTGGGCCTCGCGCACCAGCCAGCAGGGCTCGGCACTGCCGCTGTTCCTGCTGCGCCGGCACGATGAGGCGCTTCTCGGCGCCATCACGCTCGATCACATCCGCCGCGGCCCGTCGCAATCGGGCACCATCGGCTATTGGGTCGGCCAGCGCTTTTCGCGCCAGGGCTACATGCGCGAGGCCATTCGCGGCCTTGTTGATCATGCCTTCACCACGCTCGATCTCAGCCGCATCGAGGCGGCCTGCCTGCCCGAAAACGCCGCCTCGCGCGCGGTGTTGGAAAAGAGCGGGTTCAAGTATGAGGGCGTGGCGCAAAGCTATCTGCAGATCAACGGACGGTGGCGCAACCATGTGCTCTACGCCAATCTGCGCGCCGATCGGCGCGGGCGCACCGACGCAAGGTGAATGCCCGCCCGCCCCGGTTGCCGACCCGGGTGATGCCGGGCAACCGCCCGCCCCCGCAACCCGAAAATCGCTGCGCCGGCACCCGCGAAGCCGGACCTCTGGCTATGGCTATCAGTGGTGCGTGCCCGAAGACCCGCGGGGAGGTGTTCTCGCCATCGCCGCCTCGCTGCCACAAGGCGATCGACGCAGCCCCGCGCAGGCGCGCATCCCGGTTGTGCCAGCATCCCGAAGGGTGGCGGCACAGCCGCGAATCGGCCTAGATACAGCACCGGGGCAGGCACGCCCCCGAAGCGGGAGACGACAATGCATAGGCCGGGGCTCAAGGATGCCGATGAGGGGTTTCTGGCCGCACTGGCGGGGCAATTGCCGCAAGGCACGCTGCGCCCGGCCGATGCGCGCTACCTCGAGGAACCCCGCAATCGCTACCGGGGCCGCGGCGCCGCGCTGGCCTGCCCTGCCACCACCGACGAGGTCGCCACGATCCTGCAGCACGCGCATCAGGCCCGTGTCGCCATTGTGCCCTATGGCGGCGGCACCGGCCTGGTGGGCGGGCAGATCGCGCCCGACGGGCCGCTGCCGCTGATCCTGTCGCTGGAACGCATGCGCCGCATCCGCCATATCGACGCCCCGGGCAATGCGCTGGTGGCCGAGGCCGGCTGCGTGCTGGCCGATGTGCAGCAGGCCGCCGCCGGGGCAGGGCGGCTGTTTCCGCTGTCGCTGGCCTCCGAGGGCTCGGCGCGCATCGGCGGGCTTCTGGCCACCAATGCCGGCGGCACCGGGGTCATCCGCTGGGGCAATATGCGCGATCTCTGCCTGGGGCTCGAGGTGGTGCTGGCCGACGGGCGCATCTGGCACGGGCTCAAGGCGCTGCGCAAAGACAATATGGGCTATGATCTGCGCCATCTGATGATCGGCGCCGAGGGCACGCTGGGGGTGATCACCGCAGCCAGCCTGCGGCTGGTGGCGCCGCCCGCGCAAGCCGGCGCGGCGCTGATGGTGGTGCAAAGCCCCGCCGCCGCGCTGGCGCTGCTGGCGCGCGCGCAGGCGCGGCTGGGCGAGGGGGTGTCGGGCTTCGAGCTGATCTCGGGCATGGGGCTGCGCTTTCTGGCCGAGACCATGCCGCAGATCCGCCAGCCCTTCGCCACCCCGCCCGACTGGATGGTCCTCGTCGATCTGGGCCTGCCCGAAGGGCTCGACCCCGCCGAAATGCTGAAATCGCTCTTTGCCGAGGCGCTGGAAGCGGGCGAGGCCAGCGATGGCGTGATCGCCAGTTCCGAGGCGCAGCGGCGCGAATTCTGGGCGCTGCGCGAAGCCATCCCCGAGGCCAACCGCCATATCGGTGCCATCTCCAGCCACGATATCTCGCTGCCGATGGGCGCGGTGCCCCAATTCATCGCCCGCGCCGGCCCGGCGCTGGCCGAAATCGGCACCTTCCGCATCAATTGCTTTGGCCATCTGGGCGACGGCAATCTGCATTACAACGTCTTCCCCCTGCCCGGCGAAACCCGTGCCGATCACGAAGACAAGCGCCCCGCCATCAAGCGCTGCCTTCATGATCTGGTGCATGAACTGGGCGGCTCGGTGGGCGCCGAACACGGGGTGGGCCGGCTCAAGCTCGAAGACCTCGAACGCTATGCCGATCCCACTGCGCTGGCGATGATGCACGCCATCAAGGCGGCACTCGATCCGCGCGGCATCCTCAACCCCGGCGCCGTGCTGCGCCGGCCCGATACGGGGCCGGGCTGAGCGCCCTCCCCCTTTCCTCCCAAGGTTTTCAATGGCGTCCCGGCATGGCAATCTGGCCTGATGACAGGAGTGACCCATGCCCCGACCCTTTCACCTGGCCTTCCATGTCCACGATCTTGACGAGGCGCGCGCCTTCTATGGCGGCGTGCTGGGCTGCGCCGAGGGCCGCGCGAGCGAATCCTGGGTCGATTTCGATTTCTTCGGCCACCAACTCTCGCTGCATCGTGGCATCCCCTTCGCCACCGCCGATACCGGAAAGGTGGGCGAGGCGCGCGTGCCGATGCCGCATTTCGGCGTGATCCTCGATAGGGCCGGTTTTCAGGCGCTCGCCGAAAGGCTGCGCGGTGCGGGCACGCGCTTCATCATCGAGCCGCATCTGCGCTTTGCCGGCGAGCCGGGCGAGCAATGGACGATGTTCTTCGCCGACCCCTCGGGCAATCCGATCGAGGTCAAGGGCTATGACGACGATGCCGGCATCTTCGCGCGCTGATTGGTCTGGCCGGGGCAGGGGCGCGCCTTTGCCCCCGCCCGCCCGCAATGGCGTGATCCACCCCGCGTTCAGAGCGCGGCGAAACCGGTCTCCAGCGCATCGAGCACCGTCTGCACATCGCCCGAGGTCAGGATCAAGGGCGGCGACATGATGATGTTCGGCCCCGAAACGCGCACCATCGCGCCGGCTTCATAGGCCACCTTTTGCACACGCCCCGGCAGCGCCTTGTCGGGCGCGGCCTTGCTGGCGCGGTCCGATACCAGCTCGAGCGCGCACATCAGCCCGCGCCCGCCGCGCACATCGCCGATGCATTCATGCCGCCCGGCCAGTTCCTGCAGCCCCGCGAACAGCTCTTCCCCGCGCGCGGCGGCATTGGCGGCGACATCCAGCCGCTGCGTCTCGGCCAGGCAGGCGATGGCGGCCGCCGCGCCCACCGGGTGGCCTGAATAGGTGTAGCCATGCCCGATGGCAGAGCGGCCGCTTTCGTCGTTCTCGAACACCTCGGCCACGCCATCGGCAATCATCACCGCGCCAAAGGGGAAATAGCCGTTGGTGATGGCCTTGGCGGTGCACATCAGATCGGGCTGCACCGCCCATAGCCGGCTGCCCGACCAGGCGCCGGTGCGCCCGAAACCGGTGATCACCTCATCGGCGATCAGCAATATGCCGTTCTTGCGGCAGATCTCGGCGACGCCGGGCATGAAGCTTTCATGCGGCACGATCACCCCGCCCGCGCCCAGCACCGGCTCCATGATCATCGCGGCAATGGTACCCGCGCCCTGAAAGGCGATCTCGTCCTCCAGCGCCGCCAGGCAAAGCTGCGCCACGCGCTCGGGGTCGGTCTCGTTGAAGGGGTTGCGATAGGTCCAGGGCGCGGGAATGTGGTGGCAGCCGGCCAGAAGCGGCTCGTAATTGGTGCGGAAATTGGCGTTGCCGTTGACCGAGGCGCCGCCGAAATGCGTGCCGTGATAGCCCTTCTTCAGGCTGAGGAATTTCACACGCCCGGCCTCGCCGCGGATCTTGTGATATTGCCGCGCCAGCCGCAGCGCGGTTTCCACGCTGTCCGAGCCGCCAGAGGTGAAAAAGGCGCGGCTCAGCCCGTCGGGGGCGAAGAAGGCGCGCAATTCCTCGGCTAGCTCGATCACCGCGTCATTGCTGGTGCCGCGAAAGGTGGAATAATAGGGCAGCCGGTCGAGCTGCGCGGCAATCGCCTGCTTCACTGGCTCGCAGGAAAAGCCCAGATTGACGTTCCACAGCCCGCCCACGGCATCGACCACGCGATGGCCGTCGATATCGGTGATATGCACGCCTTGCGCCTGGGTGATGATCGTCGGCGGGTTTTGCAGGCTGTCCGAGGGTGCGGCCATCGGGTGCCACAGGCTGCGGGCGTTGTTGGCCTTGAGAAAATTCTCGTCGCGCGGCATTGGGCGGTTCCTTTCGCGTTCGGGTTAAGGCAGCAAATTCAGGCGGCGATGCGATGGTGTTCGGGGATGCGCCCGCCCATGCCCCGCGTGGCTTCGCGCGTGGCCCGGGCGAGCGCGGCAAGGATGCGCGCGCGCAGCTCGGGCGTCAGGCGGGCGGCCGGGGTGGCGACGGCCAGCGCGCCGCAGGCAAAGCCGTCGGCACCGAAAAGCGGCATGGCGATGCCGAACACCTCGGCCTCGTAGGTCTGGTCGGCGCAGGCATAGCCCTGCGCGCGCGCCTCGTCGATGCGCGCGGCCAGCGTGGCGCTGTCGGTGGGCGTGGCGCCGGTATGCGCGCTCAGCGGGCGCGCCAGCACATCGCTCAGAACCTCTGGGCGGGCAAAGGCGCAATAGGCCAGGCCCGAGGCGGTGGCATGCAGCGGCAGCACCAGACCGGGCTCGATATAGACCCGGTTCGAGCGCGCACTTTCCACCACCCCGATGGTGCCCAGATCGCGCCCCGCGCGCAGGCTGGCATGGGCGGTCTCGCCGGTTTCCCCGGCCAGTTGCGCCAGGATCGGGTTGATCACCTCGGTGGCAGGAAAACCCGCCTCGCGCAGCCGTGCCAGCCGCAGGATGCCGGCGCCAAGCCGCCAGTTGCGGCTCGCCTGATCCTGCTCGACTAGCCCGGAAGCGGCCATGTCATTGAGCATGCGCAGGACGGTGGCCTTGTCGATACCCGACAGCCGCGCCAGCACGCTGAGGCCGATCTCGGGGCGTGTCTCGTCGAATAAATCAAGCAGTTTCAGTGCCTTTTGCACGGTCCGCATGCAGAAAACTCCGGCTTCCAAAAAAGCTTCATTGCAGTCGCAAGAAAAATCTTGACCGAATCTTCCCGCTCGCGCAAGGTATTTTTGAAATACTGGTGTAAATAATGAACCGACAGGAGGCCATACCCATGCGCGCTACCCTTCCCGCTCTCGTTGCCGCCCTTGCCCTGCCCGCGGGCGCGGCGCTTGCCGATTACCCCTCGGGGCCCGTGCAGTTCCTGGTGCCCTGGCCGCCGGGCGATCTGGAAGATGTGCTCACCCGCATGATCGCCGAGGATTTCCAGGCCGCCCACGGCCAGCCCGCGGCGGTGCTCAACCGCCCCGGCGGCGGCGGCGGACCTTTCCCCGGCGCGGTCGAGGCGGCGATGGCGCCCGCCGATGGCTCGATGATCGGCTCTTTCGTCATCGACGTGCCGCTGGTGGGGCCGCATCTGGGCATCCCGCAGCTGGACCCGAACCCGTTCGAGCCCATCGGCATCTTCCTGACCTATCCCTTCGTGCTGGCCACCTCGGCCGATGCCCCCTTCCAGACGATGGAGGAACTTGCCGCCCATGCGCAGGACAACCCGATGGTACTGGGCCATTTCGGCATGGAGCTGGCGCCCACCGCGGTGAGCTTTGCGCTGGCGCAGTCGATGGGGTTCGAATGGGCCGATGACGCGGCCTTTGACGCGCTCGATTGCAACACGCTGGCCTCGGGCGATGTCGATGTCGTCAACACCACCATCCAGCTGGTGCTGCCCTGCCTCGATGACGTGACGGTGCTGGCCTCGATCACGCCCGAGCGGCTGGGCATGGCGCCCGACGCGCCGACCGTGGCCGAGCTGGCCCCCGATCTGACACTGACGCTTTGGAACGGGCTGTTCGTGCATCGCGACACGCCCGCCGAGGTGCGCGAGGTGATCGCCGCCGTGGCTTCGCAAACGGTGATGAGCGAACGCGCGCAGCAATTCGCTGCGGACACCGGCGCGCAGGTGTTCTGGATGGATGCCGAGGCCGCCAGCGCGCAGATGGAGGCCGACGCCGCCGCCTTTGCGCTGATCGAGGACATGCTGGGCGAGTAACCGCCCGACACAGCCCGACGCCCCCGCGCCCGCGTGCGCCGGGGCCCCCCCGCCCTGCAAGAGCCCCGCATATATGAGCGACAAGCACACCGACTCTGCCCGCGACAGGGCCATGGCCGAGACCGACAAGGCCCTGTCCGAGCTGATCAGCCCGCGCCACCACCGCGCCGAGATCGTCTTTGCGGTGCTGTCCTTCGCCATCGCGCTGTTTCTGGCCACGCAATGGTCGTCGCAAACCGTCTGGTTCGAGGGCCAGCGCGCCGGGCGGCAGCCGGGGCTGTGGCCGCTGATCGCGATTGTCGGCATGCTGGCCTTCGGCACCGGCGAGCTGATCGCCTGCATATTGCGCAATCGCCGCGCCGGTGGCGGCAGCGCACTGACCGAGGTGGCGCTGTGGGCTCGCACGGGCGAATTTCTGGCCTGGTTCCTGGCCTATGTGCTGATCGTGCCCTGGACAGGCTATCTGCCGGCCACGCTGATCTTCTGCACGGCGCTGGCCTTCCGGCTGGGCTATCGCGGCACCATGCTGTGGCTGGCGCCGCTGATGGGGGCGGTGGTGGTGGTGCTGTTCAAGGGCTTTCTCTCGGTGCGCATTCCCGGCGGGGCGCTCTACGAGCTTTTCCCGCGCGCGATCCGCAACTTTCTGGTGCTTTACCTGTGAACGGGGTGCACATGGCAGCAATAATGGGCAGGTCGTTGAAGGCGGGCGGGGCAAGGGTCTTGAAAAACCCTTGCAAGGCTTTTCGAAAAGCCTTGCGCCCCGCGCCGGAGGGCTGAGAATTGGACATCCTCCTTGCCGCGCTTGCCACCATTACCCGCTGGGACGTGATCGCCGCACTGCTGGTCGGCTCGATCGGCGGGGTGATCATCGGCGCCATTCCCGGGGTCGGCCCGGCGGTGGCCATCGCCATCCTCTTGCCCGCCACCTTCGGCATGGACCCGCTGGTGGGGCTGACGCTGCTGCTGGGCATCTATGGCTCGTCGCTCTATGGCGGCTCGATCCCGGCGATCCTGATCAACACGCCCGGCACGCCGGTGAACGCGTTGACCACCTATGACGGCTACCCGATGACGCAGGCGGGCCAGGCGCCGCGCGCGCTGGGGCTGGCCTTTGGCGGCTCGTTCATCGGCGGCATGATCGCGGTGATCGCGCTTATCCTCTTCGCGCCGGTGCTGGCGCGCATCGCGCCCATGTTCGGCTCGCGCGAGATCTTCCTCGCCGCACTTCTGGGCTGCGTCATGGTGGTGGTGGCCCATCGCGGGCAGGCGCTGGCCGCCGGGGCGCTTCTGTTCTTCGGCATCTTCATCCACACCATCGGCATGGAGGCCAACCGCTACACCATGCGCTTCACCTTCGATCAGCCCTGGCTGACGCAGGGGATCGACCTGATCGTGGTGGTGCTGGGCCTGTTCGCCGTCTCGCAGGCCTTCATCCTGCTCGCCAGCCCCGAGCGCGCGGGCAAGGTGCCGAAGCTGGCTGGTTCGGTTGCGCGGTCGTTCATGGAGGTGTTTCGCTACAAGCGCACCGCCGCCACCGGCGCGGCCTGCGGCACTGCCATGGGCATCATTCCCGGTGTCGGCGAATTCGTCTCGCAATTCCTGTCCTACACATTTGCGCGCAACCGCTCGAAAACGCCCGAGATGTTCGGCAGGGGCGCGCCCGAGGGGCTGGTGGCCTCGGAAAGCGCCAACAATTCGGTGCCGCCGGCGGCGATGGTGCCGCTTCTGGCGCTGGGCATTCCGGGCGAGGAACTGACTGCGATGATGCTGACGGTCTTTTACGTTCACAACGTCATCCCGGGCCCGGCGCTGTTTCAAGACAACATGGAATTCGTGATCGCGCTCTATCTGTGCCTTGCGATTCTCAATATCCTGGCGCTCTTGTTCTTGCTCTCGGCCACCCGCCCGCTTCTGCATGTGCTGGCCGTGCCCGGCCGCTTTCTGGGGCTGATCATCCTCACGCTCAGCTTCGTGGGCATCTACTCGCTGCGCAATTCGGTGATCGACTGCATGGTGGCCGGCGCCTTCGGGCTTCTGGGGGTGATGCTGAAACGGCTTCACCTGCCCACCGTGCCGATCATTCTGGGCATCGTGCTGGGCGGCATCATGGAAGAACGCCTGCGCACCTCGCTGCCACGTATCCGCTCGATATGGGATTGGGTCGACAGGCCGGTTTCGCAGATCATCGTGGCGCTGATCACGCTGGTTCTGGCCCTGCATGTCTGGGGCATCTGGAGGGAATGGAAAGGAAGGAAAGCAAATGGACAAGGCCCGCATTGATGCGCTGGCAGCAAAACCCGTGCCGCCGCAGGGGCTGTTCATCGCCGGGCGCTGGGAGGATGGCGCGGAACGCATGCAGGTCACCTCGCCCATCGACGGGCGCGTGCTGACCAGCATTGCCGATGCCAGCGAGGCCGATGTCGACCGCGCGGTGAAGGCCGCTCGCGCGGCCTTTGCGCGCGGACAGTGGTCGCGCGCTGCGCCGGCCGAGCGCAAGCGCGTCATGCATCGCATTGCCGATGCCATCGAGGTGCAGGCGCTGGAACTGGCAGTGCTGGGCGTGCGCGACAACGGCACCGAGATCAGTATGGCGCTGAAGGCCGAGCCGGGCAGCGCCGCCGGCACCTTTCGCTACTACGCCGAGGCCATCGACAAAGTGCCCGGCGAGATCGCCCCCACCGCGCCGGGCACGCTGGGGCTGGTTCACCGCGAGCCGGTGGGCGTGGTTGGCGCCATCGTGCCGTGGAATTTTCCGCTGATGATCGGCGCCTGGAAGATCGCGCCGGCGCTGGCGGCGGGCAATTCGGTGGTGCTGAAACCGTCTGAGTTGGCCTCGCTCTCGCTTCTGAAACTGGCCGGGATCTGCGCCGAATGCGGCCTGCCCGACGGCGTGCTCAATGTCGTCACCGGGCATGGCGCGGTGGCTGGTCAGGCGCTGGGGATGCACATGGATGTCGATGTGCTGGTCTTCACCGGCTCGGGCGGGGTGGGGCGGCGGCTGCTGGAGTATTCGGCGCGCTCGAACCTCAAGCGGGTCTATCTGGAGCTTGGCGGCAAGTCGCCCAATGTCGTCTTTGCCGATGCACCTGATCTGGCGCAGGCGGCCAAGGTCAGCGCCGCCGGCATCTTTCGCAATTCGGGGCAGGTCTGCGTGGCGGGCTCGCGCCTGCTGGTCGAGCGTAAGGTGCATGAGGAATTCGTCGAGCTGATGGCCGGCGCCGCCGAAGCCATGCGCGTGGGCAACCCGCTCGACCCCGCCACCCAGGCCGGCGCGATTGCGTCCGAGGCGCAGCTTGCGCGCGTGAAGGGCTTTGTTGAAAGCGCCGCGCAAGAGGGCGCGCGGCTCGTCACCGGCGGGCAGCGCGTGCTCAGCGAAACTGGCGGCAGCTATTTCGCCCCCACCATCTTTGACGGCGTCGCCCCGGGCCACCGGTTGGCGCGCGAAGAGGTCTTCGGTCCGGTGCTGGCCGTCACCCCCTTTGACAGCGAGGAAGAGGCGGTGCAGCTTGCCAATGGAACCGAATACGGCCTCGCCGCCGCGGTCTGGACCGGCAATCTCAGCCGCGCGCACCGCATGGTGGCTGCCATCGATGCCGGTGTGGTGCATGTCAACACCTATGGCGGGGCGGATTCTACCGTGCCGCTGGGCGGGCACAAGCAATCTGGCAACGGGCATGACAAGTCGCTGCACGCGCTGGACAAATACGTGAATCTCAAAACCGCATGGATACAGCTATGAGTGATCGCACCATTCTCGTTGCCGGCACATGGGATACCAAGAACGATGAGCTGGACTACATTGCACAGGTCATACGCAGCCAGGGCGGCAGCGTGCTGAGCATGGATGTCTCGGTGCTGGGCGAGCCCTCGCTGCCGGTGGATGTCTCCAAGCATGACGTGGCCGGGGCTGCCGGCTCGTCGATAGAGGCCGCCATTGCCACCGAGGACGAGAACGAGGCGATGCAGATCATGGCGCGCGGCGCGGCGGCGCTGGCAGCACGGCTGCATGCGGAGGGGCGCATCGACGGCGCCATCGTTCTGGGCGGCACCATGGGCACCGATCTGGCGCTCGATCTGTGCGCGGCACTGCCGCTGGGGGTGCCGAAATACGTTGTCTCGACCGTCAGCTTCTCGCCGATGATCCCGCCCGAGCGGCTGGCGCCCGATATCCAGATGATCCTCTGGGCCGGCGGGCTCTACGGGCTGAACTCGGTGTGCAAGGCCTCGCTCAGCCAGGCCGCCGGCGCGGTGTTGGGTGCGGCGCGCGCGGTCGAGCGGCCCCGGCGCGACCGCCCGCTTATCGGCATGACCAGCTTCGGCAAGACGGTGCTGCGCTACATGGTGTCGCTGAAGCCGGCGCTGGAAGAGCGCGGCTTCGAGGTGGCGGTGTTTCATGCCACCGGCATGGGTGGGCGGGCATTCGAATCGCTCGCTGCCGAGGGCGCCTTTGCCGCGGTGATGGATTTCGCGCCGCAGGAGGTGGGCAACCATCTGCACGGCTCGTCGATCAGCGCGGGGCCCGACCGGATGACCGCCGCCGGGCGCGCCGGCGTGCCGCAGATCGTGTCGATCGGCTGTTACGATCTTGTCGATCTGGTGGGCTGGCAGCCGCTGCCCGAACACCTGAAGGACCGGCCTGCGCATGCGCATAACCGGCTTCTGACCTCGGTCATCATGACCCCTGATGAGCGGCGCGAAATGGCGCGGGTGATCTGCGAGCGGCTGGCAAGGGCGCAGGGGCCGGTGGTGCTGTTGTTGCCCACCGAGGGCGGCAATGAATGGGACCGCCCCGGCGGGCCGCTTTCTGATGCCGAGGGGTTGGCCGCCTTTTGCGCGGCGATCCGCGAGCATTGCCCGCCGAATGTGAAACTGGTCGAGCTGGATGCCCATATCAACGACGCGGTTTTTTCCGAGGCGGCGCTGGGCGTGGTGGATGCGTGGCGCGCGGATGGGGTGCTGCCGGGTTGAGAGCGTAGCCGCGGCTCAACCCGGTGTTCGCCATATGACACAGGATACTCGACGGGGGCATTGAGCCCTTAGCGGACATTACCTAGAACCAGCTGCCCGGATTGTGATGCGGAATACGCCTTTATTGACCTCTTGAACGAAATCTGCGCCAACTGTTCGCCCTAAGTGTTATCGGAAAAGGGATTTCTATGCTGCGCGGCAAGCTCAACGATCTGGTGACGCTGGTTAAAGCGGACGGCACTGTCGTGAAGGAAGATATCAAGGCGATGGTGCAGCCGAAGATGGTCTTCATGGACGACGAAACCTTGCCCATCGAACCCGGAGACCACCTTTTGCACAAGTTGCCTTCAGGGCTTGTGGCTGACTACCTCGTCGATGATCCGGGGTTCTATCCTAAAAACTTTACAAGCATGCCTGCTCACTTTCAAACGAAGGTCCGCCGCAGCGGCAGCGGCAATCAGCCAGCGAGCACGATCATTCAAAACATTACAAACAACTACACAAGTCATATCACGGGAGACAACGCCCGCGTTAATATCAACTCGGTCGACAACTCATCGAACTACGCTTCTAAAGTCGAAGTATTACCTATCTTCGAGCAGCTAAAAGAACTACTGGATTCCTCGGATATTCCGGATGTAGAGGGACAAAATATCCGGCTCTCAATCGAGAAGATGGAGTCTGCTCAAACCAATCAAGGATTCATGGAGGGCTATCAGAGCTTCATGGGCCATGCCGCCAACCACATCACGGTGTTTTCGCCCCTGTTGCCTGCCTTGACACGACTGCTCTCGGGATGACCGACAAAACGAAGCCAGCCTTGCGGAGGATGTCGTCAGAACGGTTGGAGTCCGCTTTGTCCGCACAACCGCCGCTCATGCGTTCATCCGCGCAAGCGAACCAGCGCGCCGAAAGGGCGCGGAAACCCCGGTCAGGGGCCGCGCGCCTACCGGTTGACGCTGCGGCTGTTGCCCTCGCCGGCGACCACGATGCGCGCGACCTGCTCCAGGGTGATCTCTGAAATCGTTGCTGCGGCGGTGACGGTGCGGGCGCGCTCGCTGCCGGTTTCCTGCGCCGTTCCCGGGGGTGAGGCGACGAAGCGATAGGTCAGCACCCCGTTTACCGGCCGGCCATTGTTTTCGGCCACCAGCGCCGGGCTGTACCCCCCCCGCGGCGGCCCCACCCCCACCGCGCTCCACACCCCCCCCCCCCCGGTTTTTCACGGGCCGGGCGGGCGCATGATCGGCAT
>JAFIEG010000051.1 GCA_020832665.1 Pararhodobacter sp.
GAATGACCAGACAGCCAATGGAAAGAACACCATCACCGCCAACAGCCCGCGCCGGCTGCCCAGCAGGAAGAATGCCACGCCGGGAAACAGCGCGGGAAGCGCCAGCGTGGGTGCGGTGGCGTCTGCCTCCCATACATAGAACATGAGAAAAATGGCCAGCGTCAGCGTAACCACCGGTGCCACCAGCGCCACATTGCTTGTCCTGTTCAGATAGGCAATCGTTCCGGCGCTCGCCACGGCAAGCACGACCTCCACGGCACCGAGCCGGGGCCGCTCGAAGATCAGGAAATTGAGCAGCGCCATCACAAGTGCAACCAGCACCACCGCAATCAGCGCCACATAGCACATGATGCGCCGCTGATAGTCCGGGTCGGCCATTCTTTCAGGCATATCGCCAGGTTGGTCCGCCGGTTCTGGCAGCTTGTTCTTCCTCCGCTTCGGCCGCGGCGAACCGAGCGCGTACCCCTGCCACCAACATTTCCCCAATGGCCCGCCGTTCAAGGGCAGCATCGCTCGATCATGCCGACCGATCAAGTAACTTGTGCTCCAGATGTCACCGGCCTTCGCCAGACCGCCCGAATGCAGGCGACCGGGGCGCGAGCCGGCATCATCCTGGTCAGGCGACTTCGTTCTTCGGCCGGACGGAAAGGCCGTCAAGCCGCTTTCATTCGGTTTCGGGGCAAGCTGGCCGAAGGTGCCGCGCGCCGCGGAACCGGATCGGGCAGCACCCGGGGTTACCCGGCCCAAGGCCGCGTTCACCCTTCGGGACACACCCCGCCAGCGGGAGTATGAGGCGGCGCCATCGCGGTGGCTGTTTGTTGCTCACCCGCTTTCGTATGGCACGCATCCCGGCCCGCGCAGCCGGGCCGGTGCGACAGGAAAGCCGCGAGTTCTTCGCCTGGCAGCGGCCGGCTACAGACTTAGCCCTGAAGCTCGTCGCACCCCGACTCGCCCAGCAGTTCCTTCTGGCGTTCGCTCTCGGCACCCTCGGCGATCACCTTCATTCCAGATTATGTGCCGGATGCACGATGGCACGGTTGCGCGGTTCGGATTCGAGTTCGCGCACCAATTGAGTCTTGACTCATGGTTCATTCAATGCAAATCTTTCTTAGTGGAAATAATATTCTCTATTGAGATTGGCGATGATGAAGGGAAAGCCCGTAAACGTATTGCTTTCAGCAGTAAGGGTGCTGCGGCATCTGGCGGATGCTGATCATCCGTTGCGGGCCACGCATATTGCCCGCGAGCTGGGCCTGACACCCAGCACCTGCTTCAACATCCTTCAAACGCTGGTGCATGCAGGGATAATCCGGATCGATCCCGGATCTGGCGGATACGAGCCCGATGTCGGGCTGATCGCACTGGCGGCGGGGGCAATCCGGCGGGTCGGCTATCGCGGCGTTGCGCGGGCGCACATGGAGGATCTGGCGCAATGCTTTCAGGTGACGGTCACACTTTGGCAACGTCAGGGGGCCGACCGGGTGGTGCTGACCGATTACTGCGAAAGCGAATCGCCAGTTCGCATTTCGATGAATATTGGCCAGCGCCTGCCCTTTCTGGTCGGCGCATTGGGTCGCTGCATGGCCGCCTTCGACGTGATCGATGCCGAGACCCTGCGCAAACACTATCAGGAGTTGCGCTCGGACAACCTGCTGCCGTTCGACGCCTTTCTGACCGAGGTCGAACTGACCCGCAAGCGCGGCTACGGCCTGGATACTGGCCAGTTCGTCAGTGGCATCACCACGATCTCGGCCCCGATCCGCGACGCCACGGGCCGTCCCATTGCAGCGTTGAGCGTGGTTGCGCTGTCGGCACAGGTGCCGGAGGCGCCGCACCGCGCCGATATCGGCGATGCGCTCAAGGAGGCCGCGCGCGAAATCGAAGCGACACTGCCAGTCGCACAGCTGGGCGGCACCGGCGCGGCCGCACCCATTGCCCCTGCCCTTCGAAACGGCGCCGACGCCGTAGCACACCCAAACAGACAAGGCACGCCGGATGGATCTCTCCCTAAGCGCTGAACACGAGATGCTGCGCGACACGGTTCGGCGCTTTGCCGAAACCGAGATGTCGCCCCTGGTCGAACATGCCGAGGAAACCGAGACCTTTCCACGGCAATTGTTCCGGCTCTGGGCCGAACAGGGGCTTTTGGGTGTCCGCTACCCCGAAAGCGATGGCGGCTCGGGTTTCGACAAGCTAGCAGATTGCATCGTCCGCGAAGAGTTCAGCCGCGTCAATCAAGCCTTCGCAAGCGCCTGGTCGGCGCACACGCATCTGGGCATCTGGCCGATCTGGAAAACCGGCACACAAGCCCAGAAGGAGCGTTTCTTCCTGCCGGCGCTGCAAGGCGAGAAGATCGCCGCCTTCGGTCTTTCCGAACCTGACGGCGGTTCGGACATCAGGGCGATGCGAACGAAAGCCACGAAAGTTGACGGCGGGTGGCGCCTCAATGGCAGCAAGCTATACATCACCAACGCCCCGATCGCCGATTTCATCCTTGTCGCCGCCCGTACGGCGCCCGAGCTGAAGCCCGAGTCGATCAGCCTGTTCATCGTCGAGCAGCCTGATCCCGGGTTTCGCATTACCGCCCTGAAGAAGCACGGCATCCGCGGCAGCGAAACCGGCTTGATCTATATCGAGGACGCCTTTGTCCCCGACGATTGCCTGCTGGGCGAAGTTACTGGCACCTATCCCGTCATTCTGGACTCCTTGTCGGAAAACCGGGTGGGCGTGGCCGCAAATTGCGTTGGCATCGCGCAAGGGGCGTTCGAGGCCTCGCTCGATTATGCCCGCTCGCGTGTCGTCCGCGGCCGGACGATCGGCGCCTATCAAGCGATAGCGCACCGGCTGGCCGACATGTCGGCCGAGATAGAGGCGGCGCGCTGGCTGGTGAATTACGGTGCCTGGCGGGTGGATCAGGGCGAGATCGATGCCGCCACGGCAGCAAGGGTCAAGCTGATAGCATCGGAAACCGCGCTGCGCGTGACCGAATCCGCAGTCAGACTGCATGGCGGCGCAGGGATCATGCGCGAATATGCCGTGGGCCGGTTTCACAACGATGCAATGGTTTATGTGATCGGCGAGGGAACAGCCGAGATTCAACGCAACATCATCTCGCGCTCGCTGGGGCTGGAAAAACCATGACCGACTTTTCCGCCATCGAATATGCGGTAGCCGGTGGCGTGGCGACGCTGCGGCTCAATCGCCCGTCGCAGCGCAACGCGCTGGATTTGCAGATGCGGGCCGAGATCGGCCAGGCCGTCGCGCTTGCGCGTGACGACGCTTCGGTTCGGGTGCTTGTCCTGACCGGGTCGGGCGGGTCGTTTTGCGCGGGTGGTGATCTCAAGGCCCTAAGCGAGGCCCGCCGCCCGGTGCTGGCCAACCGCGAGCGCATCCGTGCGCTGCATCGCTGGTTCAGCGAACTGCTGAATCTTGAAAAGCCGGTGGTGGCCGTGGTCGACGGGCCGGCCTTTGGTGCGGGCATGAATCTGGCGCTGGCGGCCGATTTCGTGCTGGCGACACCGCGAGCGCGCTTTTGCGCGGTCTTTGCCCGTATCGGGCTCGTGCCGGATCTAGGCGGCTTCTTCCTGCTTCCGCGTCTGGTGGGGCTTCAGCGCGCCAAGGAACTGGTGATGACCGCGCGCATTGTCGGTGCCGAAGAGGCACTGAAACTTGGGCTCGTGCTGGAGCTTCATGGCGAAGACCGCATCGAGAGCGCCGTGACGGATTGGTGCCGCCGCCTGATGCGGGCACCGACCGGGGTGCTTGGCATGGGCAAGGTCATTCTGAACCAGTCGTTCAACCTCGACCAGCAGGCGCTTATCGAACTGGAAGCACAGGCACAAGCACTGGCGCTGGAAACTGCGGACCACCACGAGCGCGTCGGCGATTTTCTTGCCCAGCGCCCGCTCAGCTACGACTGGGAAGCAATGGACAAGGTCGAGGGCAAGGCATGAAGGCCCGCGCCATCATCGCCGGCGTTGGCGACACTGCGGTGGGCAAACTGGAAGGGTCTAGCTGCCTGGCGCTGCATGCCGAAGCCGCGGCGGCGGCCGTAGCCGATGCCGGGCTCGAATCGAAGGATATCGATGGCGTCCTTTGCGCCTATTCGATGACCATGCCGCATCTGATGCTCGCATCCGTCTTCAGCGAGCATTTCGGCATCACGCCGAGTTTCAGCCTCGCGGTGCAAGCCGGTGGTGCCACCGCCGCGATAATGGTCATGCAGGCCGCCGCGCTGGTCGAAGCAGGGCTGTGCCGGAACGTGCTGGTTGTCTGTGGCGACAACCGCCTGACAGGGTTGTCGCGCGACGGCGCAGTGGCCGCACTGGCACAGGTGGGCCATCCGCAGTTCGAGCAGCCCTTCGGCTTTTCGGTGCCTGCCGCCTATGCGCTGGTGGCGCGCGCATACATGGCAGAAACGGGTGCCACACCCGAACACCTGGCCGCAATCGCGGTGACCGCGCGCCGCCATGCCGGCCGGCACCCGAAGGCTCAGATGCGCGCGCCGATCACAATCGATGACGTGCTGGATTCGCGCCCCATCGCAACCCCATTGCGGCTGCTGGACTGCTGCCTTGTCTCTGACGGGGGGGCTGCCCTGGTCGTCGGGCGCTCGGACATGGCGCGCGATCTGCCCCGTCGCGCCATCTCCGTGCTTGGAACGGGTCAGATGAACACCCATGAACATCTGGTCGCAGCCCCATCGCTGAGCGAGTTCGGCTGCAAGGCGTCCGCTGCCCAGGCCTTTGGTCGTGCCGGCATCGGACCGGGCGATATCGATGTCGCCGAAATATACGATTCATTCACCGTCACCTTGCTTGTCGAACTGGAATCCATCGGCTTCTTCGCCCGTGGCGAGGCCGGGCCCGCCGCGCTTGAAGGGGCGCTGGATCTGGGTGGCACGCTGCCCTGCAACACGCATGGCGGGTTGCTGTCTTTCGGTCATTCCGGGGCGGCGGGTGGACTTTTCCATGTGGTCGAGGCCGTTCGCCAATTGCGTGGCGACGCCGCCGAGCGGCAGGTGCCGAATGCCGAACTTGCCTTCGTGCACGGTGATGGCGGCATCCTCTCGGCACATTGTTCGCTGGTCCTGGGGAGGGTCTGAGCGATGAACGACATGCCCGAATTTGCGACACCCGAGACACAGGGCTTCTGGGAGGGCTGTGCCGCCGGCGAGTTGCGCCTGCAACGATGCAACGATTGCAGCGCCTGGCAGTTTCCCCCTCGCGCCTTTTGCCAGACCTGCCGATCAAATGCGCTTTCCTGGGAACCGGTCACCGGCCGCGGGCGGCTGGCGAGTTTCACCGAAGTCCATCGCGCCCCATTGCCCGAGATGCGCGAGGCGGTTCCCTACCTGCTCGCACTGGTCGAACTGGAGGAAGGGCCGATGATGATGAGCAATCTCGTCGACACTGATGCAAGCCGGTTGCGCCTCGGAATGGCGCTGGAGGCGGTCTTTGGCCGCCCCGGGCTGAAGCGAGGTCCGTTGCCGCTTTTCAGGTTGCGCGACGGAACCGCTTCGGAGGGCACCTGATGTTCGATTTTGAACGCTTCCGTCCCGGCGAATTGATCGGCGCGCGCGACTTTGACCTGAGCGAACAGGCGCTCCAGGACTGGCTGGCACTCTTTCCCGACGACCGCGACGGGGACTTGATGCCACCGGGAATGATGGCTGCTGTCAGCATTCGCGCTTATTCCGACATCCTGTCTCCGCGCCCCCCCGGCAACGTACACGCGGCACAGGAATACCGGTTGCTGCGCCGGCCCAGGCAAGGCGCACAGCTGACAACCAGGGTCCTTTGCGCCGAGAAGGAGATCCGCAAGGATCGCCGCTGGGTTACCTTCGACAGCGAGACCACCGACAGGGAAAGCAACGAGATCGCCTTCACCGGCCGGATGATCGTGATCTGGGCAGCATGAGGAGGCCAGGAATGCAACCACAGCCCACTCAGCGCAACCGACTCCCCAGCGAACTGGCGCCGGCGGCGCTGGACGTGAACAGCACCGTGATCGCCCATTACGCGCGCCTTACCGATGACTTCAACCCCATCCATGTTGATCCCGATTTCGCCGCGACCACGCCAATGGGCGGGATAATCGCGCATGGCATGTTGTCGATGAGCCTGATCTGGCAGGCGCTGGCGCGCTCGCTCGGACAGGCTGGTCGCGAGCGGATCGAACTCAAGGTTCGCTTCACCCGCCCGGTTCGGCTGGGCGACACGGTGACCGCGGGTGGCCGTCTGCTGCCTGATGCCTCGCCAGCCTGCTACGAGGTGTGGGTGCAAAACCAGGCCGGTGACCCCGTGATCGTGGGCACCGCTCAAAGAATTCCCGGCGGTGCCGGGGAAATGGCCGCAAAATGACCGCCGTGCCTGGCCCTGAGCGGACATTGTCGCAGTCGCTGGCTGTGTGGATACTGACGGCAATCGCGCTGTCGGCAGGAACCTTTCTGCTCTACACGGCATGGACAGGCCCCTACCCTGCCCTGATCCAGCGATCCATCATGCTTGGAACCGCGCTGGCCTTGGTTTTCCTTGGCCGGATCGCCATGACCGAGCCAGCCGGGATTTTCTCGAAACTCTGGGTGGCCGTGCTCTGGGTGATGGCGCTGACCGGCCTCGGCATCTGCGCTTTCGTGGTCATCAACTATCAGGCAATCGCCGAAAGCGAAGGGCGCTATGGCCCGTTCGAGGTGATCCTCGGCACCATTCTTATCGTGGTACTCCTGACGGCGTCCTGGCTGTCTTTCGGGCCGGCACTGGGAGTCGTCGCGATCCTCTTTCTTCTCTACGCGCTCTACGGCCGCGAGATGCCCGACCTGATCGCCCATCGCGGGCTGAACTGGCGGGCGCTGGCCTCCAGCAACCTTCTGACCACGCGTGGCATCTTCGGCCTTCCATTGGGCGTAGTGGCCGACGTTATCGTCTATTTCCTCATCTTTTCAGCCTTTCTGGCGGCAACCGGCGCATCCAATGTGTTCATCCGGCTGGCGCAGGCACTAGTCGGAGGGCTGCGCGGCGGTCCGGCAAAGATCGCCGTGGTCGGCAGCGGCTTGATGGGAACGATTTCCGGTTCGGCGGTGGCGAATGTGGCTGCCAGCGGCACCTTCACCATCCCGATGATGCGGCATGCCGGTTACAGACGCCGTTTCGCCGGAGCGGTCGAGGCGGTGGCCTCGTCGGGTGGGCAACTGATGCCACCGGTGATGGGCGCGGCGGTATTCATAATGGCCGACATGCTGGGCACCGGCTATGGCACGATCATGCTGGCTGCCCTCGTGCCGGCACTGATCTTCTATGCCAACCTCTTTCTCGTTGTCGATCTCGAGGCCGGTCGGCTTGGCCTGCGCGGCAGCGCCGCCGAACGGCGAGAACGCGCCTGGACGGTCATGCGTCAATCCGGGTTCCTGCTGATCCCGCTTGGCGTTCTTTTTTCACTTGTCATGATGCAGTACTCTCCGCGCTATGCGGCGCTGGTGGCGCTTGGTGTCCTGCTTGCGCTCAGCTTGCTCACCCGGGCAACACGGCTAACGCCCTGGCTCATGGCCGAAGCTCTGGTGGACGGGATGCGCGCGACCGCGCCGATTGCCGTCGCGGTCGCGGTCGCGGGCATCGTCGTCGGCGTGGTGGAAACCACCGGGGTTGGCATCAATCTTTCAGCGGCGCTTTCACGGGTGGCGGGCGACTCGCTTCTCCTGCTTCTGGTCCTGACGATGATTGCCTCGATCATCCTGGGCATGGGGCTGCCGACGGTTGCATGCTACATCATCCTGGCGCTGATCATCGCCCCAATCCTGATCCGGCTGGGCGTACCACCGATTTCAGCGCATCTGTTCGTTTTCTACTTCGGAATACTCTCTGCCATAACGCCACCAGTGGCTCTGGCGTCCTTTGCGGCGGCAGGTATCTCGGGGTCCTCGCCACTGCGCACCTCGGTGACCTCACTGAAACTGGCCCTGCCCGCCTTCTTCATGCCCTATCTTTTCGTGCTGCAGCCCGAACTCCTGTTCCAGGGGGAGTTGTTGCCGATGCTCGCCCCGGTTGCCAGCGCACTCATCGCCATCGTGGGGATATCGGCAGCCACAATCGGTCACTTCCGCGGACATGTAAGCCTGCCTCGCCGGGCTTTGTTCCTCCTCGGGGGATGCATGGTTTTCGCACCGAATTACGCAATTGCCATTCCGGGGGCAGCGCTGATCGCTCTGGCCATCGGAATTGGCGAAATGGCGCGACGCAACGCGCCGCACGAGCTGCCGCAGAGCGGCGAAGATGCCGAAAATAAATCATCGTCATGACAGAGGAGGAGAAGATCATGACAAATTCGAACATCTGGACACGCCGACTGGCGCTTGGCGCGATACTCGCGGCAGGCTTCGGCACCGGCGCCGTGGCCCAGGACAGACTCGATCTGGGTTTCGCCACCTCGGCCAGCGGGGGGACGGGCTACATGTATGCCGTCGCAGTGGCCACCGTGGTGAACGATGCGAATCCTGACATCCGCATCACCGCCTTTCCCACCGCAGGCGTGATCGAAAACGACCGGCTGCTGCGCCAGGGCGAGGCGCAACTGATTCTTCACACCGGGGGCCAGGCCTACGATTCATTCGCGGGCGAAGGCAGCTATGACGGTCCGTTCACCGAGCTACGCGCGCTCTGGCCGATCTATGCCTCACTGGTGCAGATGGCGGTGCCGACGGAATCCGATGTGCATCGGCCCGCCGATCTGCAAGGCATGCGGGTTGGTCTGGGCGAGCCCGGCTCATCGGCCAATCGGCATGTCCGGCAGGTTCTCGAGGCCGAGGGCGTGGGAGACGGAGACTATCAAGCGCGGCCAAACAGCCTGAACGAGCAGGTGGCAGGTATCCGTGACGGGAACCTTGACGCGCTGACCATCATCATGGGCGCGTCGGCGCCGGCACTTCAGGATCTCGCAACCAGCCGGGATGTCCGTTTCCTGTCGCTTTCCGAAGAAACCATCAGCGAGGTTCAGGGAATGAACCCCCCGGGTTCGGTTGTTCCGGTAACCATCCCGATGGGCGCCTATCGCGGGCAGGAAGCGCCGATCAACACCTTCGGTCTGCCAATCTGGGTGATGGCACTGGAATCGACACCTGACGACGTCGTCGAACGGATTGTCGGAACCTTCTTCGACAACATCCCGGCAGCAGCCGAGGTGCATCCGGTGGTCAACGAAACGACGCCCGAATTCGTGGCCGGTGCGATGCCGCCGGTTCCGTGGCACGAAGGGGCTCTTCGCGCACTCAGGGACCGTGACATCGACATCATCATCCCGGAATGAGACCTTGTCGAGGACGCTGACATGAACCACGACGCCCCCACCAGCAAATCCATCGGTTCCGACAGGAAGACCGCACCTGCTCTTGCTCCGCTATTCGAGGCACGCAGCGTGGCGGTGGTGGGGGCGTCGGACAACCCGGCGCGCATCGGCGGTCGGCCGATCGCCTACATGAAGGCGATGGGTTTTACCGGCGCGCTCTATCCCGTGAACCCGAAGCGAACCGAAGTGCAGGGTCTGCGCGCCTATCCCGATCTCGCCGATCTTCCCGGTCCGGTGGATCTGGTCGTGATCGCAACCCCGGCAGATGCCGTAGAGGCCACGCTTCAGACCGCAGCCCGGATCGGCGCATGCGGAGCCGTCATTTTCTCATCAGGATTCTCCGAATCCGGTTCCGACGGCGCTGAACGACAGCTGCGTCTGCAAGCAATAGCTAAGGAAGGCGGCGTCGCGCTGATTGGTCCCAACTGCCTTGGTCTTTTCGACCCTCACACCGGCGTCGCCGCAAGTTTCACCACGGCGCTCGAGGGCGGGGCCGTAGCGCCGGGGGCTCTGGCCTGCATAAGCCAAAGTGGCGCAATGGCGGCCTATTGGCTCGACATGGTACGCAGCGCCGGCATCGGTGTCAGCCGCTGGATCAGCACCGGAAACGAAGCCGATGTTGACGTGGCTGCGGCACTGGAGTTCATGGCGCATGACGAGCGCACGCGTGTCATCTGCCTTTACATCGAGGATATCAAGGACGGTGCGCGTTTTCGCGCGGCGGCGATTGCAGCGCGTGAGGCCGGCAAGGCGCTGATCGCCATCAAGGCCGGGCGTTCGGAAGCAGGGGCCAAGGCAGCGGCCTCGCATACCGGAGCGCTTGCCGGAAAGCCTGAGGTGTACGACGCTTTCCTGAGGCAGTTCGGGGTGATCGTTGTAAGATCCCTCACCGAAATGGTTCAGGTGGCAGAAATCCTTCTGAACAGGCAAGTCCCGACCGGAGACCGGCTGGGGATCATGTCGGTCTCCGGCGGGGCCGGAGTTATGCTGGCCGACGAGGCCGCGACAGCTGGCTTCAGCGTGCCGCCGCTTTCACCAGACACCGGTACGGCGCTGACCTCTGTCTTGCCCGAATTCGCGGCGGCGCAGAACCCTATCGACCTGACTGGCAGTATCGTGCAGCGCCCCGAGGGGCTTGGGACCGCCCTTCGTATCGTCGCCGGGGCGCCCGAGATCGATGCATTGGTACTCTTCATCGGGCTCATGCATTCGATTGCCGAACCGCTGGCCGATGCCATGACCGCCCTTCCCAGCGAGATTGCGCGGCGAGTCATTGTCGTGTGGATGGGCGCGCCGGCACAAGCTGAACAGCGTCTCGCGGCTGCAGGGCTGACGGTCTTCAACGATATTCCCGAAGCAATCGCGGCGCTTGCGGCGGTGCGCGCACCGCTGCGCTCGCCGCTGCGTGGTCGCATGCCGGACCGGGAATCGGAAGCAACGCCGCTTGCACAGTTTCAAACCTTGTCCGAACATGCGGCCAAGGCTCTGCTCAGCCGGCTTGGCGGCGTTTCGGTGCCCGCCGGGCGGCTGGCAAGATCGGCGGCAGATCTGGCGCCCGAGTTGAACAACGGCCCCTGGGCGGCAAAGCTGCAAAGCTCGCAGATGACCCACAAGACCGAGCATGGTGCAGTCCGGCTCGGCATTCGTGACCATGCGTCGCTGGCTCAGGCTGTCGATGATCTTCTCGCAATCGCCACCCGGCTCGAAGTGAGTGCAGATGGTGTGCTGATCGAACCCATGCAATCCGGTGTTGCAGAGCTCCTGGTCGGGCTGCGACGCGACCCGCAGTTTGGCCCCTTCCTTGTTCTCGGACGAGGCGGAACGGCGGTCGAGCTTGAGCCCGATACACGGCTGGCCTTCCTGCCCCTAAGTGACGAGGAAATCGTTGCCATCTTGCAAAGCCTTCGCTGTGCGCCGCTTTTTTCGGGGTTTCGTGGCCGGCCGCCGGTGGACCTGACGGCTACGGCGGCGGCGATTGGCAGCTTGGCGCGCGCCTTCGCAACCGCACCGGAAGTCGAGGAGATCGAGATCAACCCGTTAGCCTTGCCCGCCGCCAACGCGGAAGCGGGCACGGTCCCGGTCGCGCTCGATGCACTTGCGGTAGTGCGAACGTCATGAGCAAGCACATCCGGCTGCTCCGCAATTCGGCGGTAACGCGTATCGTCATCGACCGGCAGGAAAAGCGCAATGCCTTGACGGCAGCAATGATGACGACGCTCGCCGAAGCGGTCGCCGGCTGCGACACACCTGTCCTGACCCTGGAAGGTACCGGCGAGAAGGCATTTTGCACCGGCGCCGACATCGGAGAGTTCGCTACCGGCGCCGAGGCGCTTGCGCGGCAGGAGACGGCGCTGCTTCAGATGATCGACGCCCTCGCGCGTTGCACGGCGCTGACCCTGGCCATCCCCAAGGGCCGAACCCTCGGGGCAGGCGGTATCCTGACCACATTATGCGATGTCACCCTCGCGCGCAGCGACATGCAACTCGGCTTTCCCGAGATCGGCTTTCGCATGTTTCCGGTCATCGTCCACGCCGTGCTGCTGGAACGGCTGAGCCCGGCGCTGGCCTGGCAGCTATGCGCCGGGGGCGCAACGCTCTCGGCCGAAGCGGCGCGTGATCTGGGGCTTGTGACCCGCGTCTTGCCCCAGGCCGGTTTTGACGCATCGGTGGCGCGGGAAATTACGTGGCATTGCGAGCGCGCCGAAGTCTTCTCGCTCGTCCGGCCGGTCGCGCGGGTTGTCGACCCCGATCGACTGGCAGCGCGCCTGGCAGACGCCGCGCCACTGATGCTGCGCAACCGCGATCTGCCGGGCGTGGCGGAAGCGATCGCCTCGGCGCTGAAGCCCCCTGCCTCTGTCGCCGAACCCAACCCCTCAAGCCAGAGGCAAACATGACCGCCACCGCTCGTCCCATCCCGGCCAATTCGATTGAAGCAGAAACATTCCGCGACATGTGCCGGCGCTTCGCCGCCGCCGAAGCTGCCCCGCGCTGGCAAGAGGCAGACCGCGACAGCAGCTTTCCGCGCGCGTTCTATCTGGCTTGCGCCAAGGCCGGACTGATTGGCATCAGCGCGCCCGAAGAGCTGGGCGGCACCGAATTGGGCTGCGTCGAAGAAGCAATCTGCATGGAAGAGGTGGCCAGGGTGAACCCCAACCTCGCCGTGTCGATTCTGGTGCAGAATGTCGCCAATGCGCTGCTCTACCATCACGGCGATGACGAACACCGGATGATCGCGCAGGCCAATATCGAAGGCAGGGCATTACTGGCGCTGGCGGTCACCGAACCCGATGCCGGAAATGACGTGCAGGCACTGCGCGTCATGGCCAGGCGCACAGCCGACGGCGACTGGCTTCTGGACGGAATCAAGGCGTTCATCACGCTGGGCGGCGATGCCGATGTTCTGGTGCTGCTGGCGCAGACCGATCCCTCGAAGGGGCGCCGGGGCATGCAGTTCTTTGCCGTCGATCGCACGTCGCCAGGGCTCAGGACCGAGCAGATCGCGGCCTATGTGAACCGTCCCGCACCGACTTATCGCGTGGTTCTCGACAATGTGCGCGTTCCCGAGGCGCGCCGTTTGAACGCCGGTTTTTCCGAAATCATGGCCGGTTTCAACCGCGAACGCATCCTGGTTGCGGCAAGGTGGCTGGGGCATATGCGCCACGCGCAGGAATGGGCGCTTTCCTATGCGCGCGAACGCGAGCAGTTTGGCCGCCCTATCGGGGCCAACCAGTCGATCGCCTTCCTGCTGGCACAGAATCAGGTGGATATCGAGGCGGTGCACCACCTGACAGCCCATGCCGCCCGGCGCTGGGACAGCGGCCTGCCGATATCCGAGATCATCATGGATGTCTCAACCGCCAAATTGCTGGCCACGCAGGCGGTGGTCCGCGTCACCCAGAACGCCCTGCACATCGGCGGCGGCTGGGGGTTGACCGAAGAGCTGCCCGTGATGCGCATGGCGCTCGATGCGCTGGTTGCCCCCGTGACGGTGGGCAGTACCGAGATCCAGCTGCGCGCGATAGCACGCCAGTTGGACCTGCCCTGCGACTGAGAGGCGTGGCGCCGGCGCTTGGCCGGCGTTCCACCAGGCCGATCTGACTGTGCCCGGGGGCACCCAGCAAACTCAAACTTGGCCTGGCTCGCCCGGACCGCGCAATCCGCCATAGGCCTGCCAGAAAACGCCAGCCATGAAACCGCCATCGACCGGCAGATTGATGCCGCTCACGGCGGCAGCGCCGTCGCCGATCAGCCAGGCGATTACACGGCCGACCTCGATTGGCTCGACAAGACGGCCAAGCGGCGTGCACCCCCGCAGGGCTTCGGCATCAAGTGCCCCATTGTCGATTCCCATTTCCAGCGCCGGCGTCCGCGTGAAGCCGGGTGACACCGCATTGACCCTCACCCCGTACGGGCCCCACTCGGCCGCCAGATTGGATGTCATGTTGATCACCGCTGCTTTTGCTGGCCCATAGCCATGCACCGGCCCGGACGACATGCCTACAACGGAAGCGACATTGACAATTGCACCTCGGCCGCGCGCGGTCATTCCAGCACCGAAATGGCGGCAGGCAAGCCAGCTTCCGCGCATGTCGACATCCAGCTCGCGATCCCAATGCGCCTGCCGCAATCGCTCGGGCGGGTGCATGCGTCCCAGGATCCCTGCTGCATTGACCAGGCCATAGACCGGGCCGTGGCGCTCTTCGATCGCACGCACGACATCGGGCATCGCCTTCGCATCGGTGACATCCACCGGATCGGGCCAAACCAGCGTATCGGCTGCCGCCGCTGGCGGTGGGGCAATGTCGAGCACCAAAGCGCGAAATCCTGCCTCCCTCAGGGCCTGTGCTGTTGCCGCACCGATTCCGCTACCGCCGCCTGTAACAACCACCAGCGGCATCGACCCGTCGTTCGGGCGGCTGGAGGCGGCATCCGGCCCGCTAGTGTTCATTGCTCTTGTCCACCGCTGCGCCTGGTTCAGAAAAAAGCCCGTTTCCGACCAGCTTGGCGTAGCTGTCGACAACCCAGTCGGGCACCTTGCCCCCGCCTTCGCGCCCGGCGCCGTAATGCATGCTCAGATACCCACGTGCTGCAAGCAACATTAATGCAATCGGCTCGAGGTCGCGCTCGGTGATGTCTTGGTGAAGTTCGCCCCGATCAAGGCTGCGACTCAATGCACGGACATAACCGGCAATTATCGTCTTCATGTGCTGGGCATGCGCAACCGGAGCCAAGGTTTCGGCTTCGTAGAGTATGCGGTAAAATGCCGGGTTCTCTTCCAGAAATTCAAAATACGCTCGAAGCCGGGCGACATCTCGCGCGGCTCCCCGCAAATCGGGATGAACCCGGGCAATCACAAATCGGATCATCCGCTGCCCGATCTGCGGCAATAACTCGTCAAACAGATGCTGGCGCGACTCGAAGTGATTATAGAAGGTTCCCTGAGCGACCCCGGCCAGAGCCGTGATCCGGGCGACGGACGCATCGGCATAGCCAACCTCGCCTACCACCGCGGCCGCAGCTTCTATCAGCGAGTTCCGGATTTGCTCGCTACGTTCCGCGCGTGGTACCCGGCGACGGGGCGCCCGCGACGCATGCGTAGCGTTGGAATCTTGCATTGACTTACTTTCCCCTTGGTCGAATGCGGCGGAATGGTAATGGCAAGTGTTGGCACGACAATCAACACTTTGCATCCCCTTATTGCCAGGCCTTGCCACCATGCGCTTTGAACCGCACCGGATTTGCCGAGACCAACATGGGAGACGGGTTTGGTAATCAGCACCGCATCCGATCTAGTGACAGCTTGAAAAGCTTTCTCCCTCCTCGCCTGTCATGGACAGGACTTTTTTCGAGTCCGGCCATGATACCGTATTGCAAGCACCAGGTCTTTCGTCGCTTGATCCTTGGTTGTTAGGTCTCGATTGCAAGTTCGTCGCGCAGTGTACGCTTGAGTATCTTCCCCGATGGGTTGCGGGGCAAATCGTTGCGGAGAAACAAGGCTCTGGGCACCTTGAAGCGGGCAAGATGAGTCAGGCAATGCGCACGAAGCGTCTCAAGGTCGAGGTTCTGGCCGGGTTTGGGCACCACCACCGCCACCGGTCGCTCACCCCATTCAGCGTCGGGCATACCTACCACGGCAACCTCTGCCACTTGCGGCATGGCATAGATCACGCGCTCGACCTCGGATGAGGCGATATTCTCGCCGCCCGAGATAATCATGTCCTTCTTCCGGTCGGTGATCGTCAAAAAGCCTTCCTCGTCGACATGCCCCATGTCGCCGGTCCGAAACCAGCCATCGGCGAAGAAGCTTTCGAGGGTCTTTGCCTCATCGCGCCAGTAGCCCTTGGTCACTTTCGGACCACGAACGCAGATCTCTCCCTCATTATGGGGCGGCAGCGATCTGCCTGTGTCATCGCGGATGTCGATCTCGCAATGTGCCAGTGCGCGGCCAGTGGTGCCGATCTTCTCGATCTCGCGACCGGCTTCCATCAGCGTGTCGCCGCCGCAGGTTTCCGTCAGGCCGTAGCCGTCGATGAAGCGGCCATTCGGGAAAAGCTCGGCAAAGGCCTGGATCCGGTTGTCCGGCGTCCTTTCGCCACCACCAATCGCCCATTTCAGGGAGCGACAATCGAACCGGTCACGCTGCTCGCAGGCAAGGAGCCGGCTCAGCATCACCGGCGCCAGCCACGCGCAGGTCAGCTTTTCGTCATGGATCGCCTGCAACGCCTTCAACTCGTCGAATTCGCGCAGGATATGGAGCATGCCGCCGACCCAGGTGACGGCCAGCCCAGGCAAATCGAACGCCCCGACATGATAAAGCGGGCCGGCGATCAGAAGCCTGTCCTCGGCGTTGAGGCCCAGCGCAATTACATGGTCGGAGCTTTTCCAGTAGAAGTTCTCATAGGAATGCATGACCCCCTTGGGGCGGCCGGTGGTACCCGAGGTGTACATCAAGCGAAAGAGATCGGCAGGCTGGCGCCGGCAAATGGCGGGCGCCTCTGCCGTGCCGGCAAGGAGTCGGATATCGGCTTGTTCGCGCGCATCGATCAGGACGGTGTTGTCGATGCTGCCGACCACTTCCGCGAATTCATCATCCGCCAGAAGCAGCCTGGCAGTTGAGTTATCGATGATGAAGGCCACCTCGTCTTGGGCGAGACGATAGTTGATCGGAAGAAACACCGCGCCAAGATGGCTGGCTGCGAGCGCGACCTCCACAAAGGCAGGCGAGTTTTTCATGAAGACGGCGACGACATCGCCCTCGCCTATGCCGCGCGCCGAAAGCCAGCCAGAAAGGCGGCCCACGCGTTCCCAGAGTTCCGAGAAGGAAATTCGCGTGTCTTCGTAGACAATCGCGATACGCTCGGGTGTGCGTTCGGCGTGGAACCTGACGAATGCGCTGAGATTGATCATGGGAGCGCCTATTTGGTTCAGTATGACCGGGGCATCTTCAGATTGTGCTGGGCGATGTAGTTGAGGATCATCTCTTCGGAAATTGGCGCAATCCGGAACAGACGCGCATCGCGCCACAACCGCTCTACATAGGATTCCTTGGCATAACCCATGCCGCCCATGGTTTGCATCGCCCTGTCGGTGGCCAGTTGCGCCGCCTCGCCGGCGATCAGCTTGCCGACATTCGCCTCTGCCCCGTAGGGCATGTCATTGTCGTAAAGCGTCGCCGCCTTGTAGTTCATCAACCGGGCAGCTTCGTTCAATGCATAGGCCTGCGCCATCGGAAACTGGATGCCCTGATAGGTGCCGATGGGGACATTGCGAAACACCTTGCGATCATTCGCGTAATCCACCGCCAGGCGCAGTGCCAGATCCGCCGTGCCGACAAGCCCGGCAGTGGTGACGATACGTTCCGTGTTGAGCACATCCAGCAGTTCGCGCCAGCCGCTGTCCAGCGTGCCGATTACCTCGTCTGGTGCTGCCCAGACGTTGTCGAGATAGACCATGCTGGAGGTCAGTGTATTGGTGCCCACCTTGTCGATGGGTGTATGGCTGAGCCCTTCCCGGTCACGGTCGATCAGGAACATGCTGATCCCGTCCGTGCGTCGCTGGACCTCATCGACCCGCTTGGTCCGCGCAATCACGAGCATCTTGTGAGCTTGCGGAACGCCGGTGATCCACATCTTGCGACCGTTTATCCGGAAGCCGTCGCCGTCACGTCGGGCGTTGGTTTCGATCTCCAGACTGTTCGAGCCCGAATTGGGCTCGGTCAGCGCCATGCAGAAGAGCATCTCGCCGCTCGCCAGCTTGGGCAGATAGGCTTGCTTGAGAGCGTCGGATGCAAAGCGCGACAGCGACACGCCGCCAAAGATCGTGTTGTTCATGAAAAGCTGGCCCACGGTCGATCCGGCGCCCGAAGCGGCCAGGGCCTCGACAACAATGGCGACCTCAAGCATGCCCAACCCGCTTCCGCCATACTCTTGTGGAAGCGCCGCAGCGCTCAGGCCGGCATCGCAGATCGCCTGCCAGATTTCGGCAGGAAACGACTTGTTGGCATCCAGCTCGCGCCAGTATTCGAGCCCGAAATCTTCGCCGATCCGCCTGGCGGTATCGGCAATCATTTTCTGCTCATCGTTCAGTATGAAGTCCATCAATGCGCTCCTAAACGTCCATCGTCTGAAGAAGACTGTGTGGTGCCTCGAGGCCGTTCACGACGGCTTCCAGTAAGCGTGCGCCGGTCATGCCATCGAAGACGCGATGGTCGCAGGCAAGCGTCAGGGTCACTTCGCGCCTGAGCGACGGAGCGCCGGCCTCATCCGGGCGGAAGGTTTCGACGACCGCGCCAACGCCGAGTATGGCAGAATGTGGCGGATTGATGATCGGCAAGACGCTTTCCGCCCCGGCCATACCGATATTGGAGACACTGACCGCTCCCCCTTCCATATCCTCGCGCCGCAGTTCACCGGCGGCGGCGCGATCGGCCAGCAAGCGCGCCTCTTGCGCAAGGCGATCCATCGGGGTGCGCCCCACATCGCGCAGAATCGGGATGAAGAGCCCGTCCGAGGTATCGACCACCATCCCGACATCACTGCGGGAAAAGCCGATCAACGCGTCCTCTCCCCAGATCCGGTTTGCCTCGGGGCGCTGCATCAGCGCGCGGGCCACCGCCTTGAGAATGAAGTGGTTGAGGGTGACCTTCGGCCCGCCGGCGGCATTCATTTCCGCCCTAAGCCGCATCAGGGCAAGGACTTCCGCGCGACGGTTCAGGTAGAAATGAGGTATGTCGCGCTTGGCAGCGACAACACGGCGCGCCATTGAGGCGTGCTTGCCGGAAATGGCGATACGCATTCCCGCTTCAGCGTTGGTTTCCGCATGCATCGCGGGCGGCGAGGCTTTCGTTTCCACCCTCTCTGCTGCCTCTTCGACATCGGCCGCCTTGATACGACCACCTGGACCACTGCCCTGAAGTGCCGTCAGATCGACCGAATGCTGGCGCGCCAGGCGTCGCGCAAGCGGCGTTGCCTTTACGCGCTTGCCGGACTCGCCCGACGTATCGGGCGTTTTCACAGGGTGCAAACCGGTTTCGTCATGGGCGGTATCCGGCGTGGCGATTTCGGTTTCGGTTTCGGGCGTGCGGTTCTCTTCCCCTTCCGGTGCCAGCCCTGCCCCCGTCCAGCGGGCAAGCGGCGTGCCGACTGGCACCGTGGCACCGGTATCAACGAGAATCTCGATCATCTCGCCATCGCTCGGGGCTTCGACCTCATTGGCGATCTTGTCGGTCTCCACGACAAAGAGAACATCACCCGCACGCACTGCATCGCCGGGACTGACGCGCCATTCGGCGAGGAGCCCTTCGATCATGGTCAGCCCCAGCTTGGGCATGACCAGTTCGGAAATCTCACTTGCCGGTGAAGACGGCATTCCGCTTCTCCAGAAAGGCTTGGCATCCCTCATGCGCATCGGCGCTGTCGAGAACCAGACTGATCATGGCCTGCTCATGGGCGAGAGCGGCGGACAATGGCATGTCGGCGCCGGCATTCAGCGAACGCTTCAATAGCTTGAGGACAATCGGCGACTTTTCCGCAATCGCCGTGGCGACCTTCATTACTTCAGCCATCAGATCTGCTTTGGGAACGATCTTGTTGATGAGGCCCAGCTCCACCGCCTCGGAAGCCGAGATGTGGCGCCCGGTGAACATCAGTTCCTTCGCACGGCAAAGCGGGATCTGTCGGACTAAGCGCTGCGACCCGCCGGCACCGGGAAAGAGCCCCAGGGTGATTTCCGGCAGGCCGAGCTTGGCCGTATCGACGGCGATGCGAACATCCAGGGCAAGCAGAAGCTCTGTCCCGCCACCGAGCGCATAGCCGTTGACGGCGCCGATGGTGGGCTTGTCCGATGTCTCGATATGGCGAAAGACGCGGTGGATGGTTTCGGCGAATTCTTCGTAATGGGCAAGGCCCTGGCGGCTGTCCAGGTCAGCGATGTCGCCCCCGGCGACAAACGCCTTGTCCCCGGCGCCGGTGAAAACGATAGCCCGTACGCTGTCATTTGCCTCGAGCGCCTTAAAGGCCTCTTCGAGCGCAAGACAGGTGGGAACGTCAAGTGCGTTCAGCGAACTCGCCCGGTTGATGGTCAGGATGCCGACGGCATCGCGTATCTCTGTAAGAACTCGATCATCGCTCATGGGTAACTTTGTCCTCATACATGCGTCAGGCCAGGACGCGGCGCACCGCATCGACGATGCGATTGCTGTCTGGCCGGTAACGATCTTCCATTGGTTTCGCGAAAGGGACCGGCATGAAGGGCGCACCAACGCGAACGATCGGCGCGTCAAGCTCGTCAAACCCGATATCTGCCATTCGTGCCGCAATCTCTGCGCCGACGCCAAAAGCTTCGACAGCCTCGTGCACGATAACCAGCCGGTGCGTTCGTGAAAGCGAATCAAGCACCGCCTTCTCGTCCCACGGCTGGATAGAACGCAGATCGATCACCTCGGTTTCGATCCCGTCCTCGCTTAGCGTATTCGCGGCCTCAAGCGAGGTCTGGACCATCGCGCCATAGGCGACGATCGTGGCATCGCGGCCCTCACGGGCTGTGCGCGCCTGACCGATTGGTACGATTTCCAGCACATCCGGTACCTGTTCCTTGCGCGCATAGATCGACTTGTTCTCCACGAAGATAACCGGATCCGGGTCGTTGATCGCCGCGCGCAGCAGCCCGTAGGCATCGGCCGCTGTCGCCGGGCAGACCACCTTCAGGCCAGGGACATGCGCAAACCAGGCTTCCAGACATTGCGAATGCTGCGGCCCGGCACTGAGACCGCCGCCATGCGGGGTGCGCAAAACCATCGGAACCGAAGACTGCGCGCCGAACATGAAGCGCGCCTTGGCAGCCTGGTTGACCAGGCCGTCCATGCCCAGGGTGATGAAATCCATGAACATGATCTCAACCACCGGCCGCAGACCGGACATTGCCGCCCCGACGGCAGCGCTGACGAGCGTGGCCTCCGAGATCGGTGTGTCGCGCACGCGAACCGGTCCGAACTTTTCGAGCAGGCCGCGCGTCACGCCAAAGGGCCCGCCCGCTGCGGCCACATCCTCGCCGAAAACCATCACGGAATCGTCGGCTGCCATCGCGTCCTCAAGCGCCTGGCCGAGCGCCTTTCCGAACCTCATTTCGGTCATGCTGCGCTCCCCGGCGAATAGACATCGGCGCGCGCGGCGCGGAAATCCGCCGGCGGCGCCGCACGGGCTGCCGAAAGCGCCGCGTCGATCTCGCTCATGAGGTCGGTTTCGATACTCTGGATGTCCGTGTCAGAAACCTTCGCGGCGCGCAGGCGCGCGATCGAGCGCGCCAGAGGGTCGCTTTGCGGGTCGGCATCGCCATCGTCGCGGTATTTCTGCGGATCGCCTTCGTAATGTCCGCGCACACGCCGGGTAATGCATTCCAGTACGCGCGGGCCTCCTGCGCGAGCTGCCTCGACATGCGCCGCGGCGGCGAGAGCGACAGCCTCGCCATCATTTCCATCCACCTGCTCGCTTTCAATTCCAAAAGCCCCGGCGAGATCGCGCACATTGGCAACGAACTGGCGCGATGTGGGCGAAAACTCCGACCAGCCATTGTTTTCGCAGACGAACAGAACCGGCAATTTCCACAATGCTGCCAGATTGAAGCTCTCGTGAAGCACGCCTTCGGCAAGCGCGCCATCGCCGAAGAAGGCAACAGCCACCGCGCCGTTGCCGCGCGTCTGATGGGCGAGGGCGCTGCCAACAGCAAGTGGAATGCCTGCGCCAACAATGCCATTGGCGCCCAGCATGCCCACTGACATGTCGGCCACATGCATCGACCCGCCTCGCCCCCGGCACATGCCGGTGTCTCGCCCCATGATCTCCATGAAGAAGGAATCCAGCTCGATCCCCTTGGCCAGGGCATGACCGTGCCCGCGATGGGTCGAGGCGACCGTATCCTTTTGTTCAAGCGCCGATCCAACACCGGCCGCGACGGCCTCCTGGCCGATGGAAAGGTGAATGAACCCCGGCACCTCGCCGTCTGAGAATAGTGACGAGAGCCGCTCCTCGACGCGCCTGACCAGAAGCATCATTCGGTGCAGCCCGATCAGCTGATCGACTGGCAGGCCGTTCCCGGCCGGCCGGCCGCCGGCACGCGATGGAGAGGTTGCGCTGCTTGTTGTCATCGTTTGACTTGGGCCCTCAATGCGGTTCTCCGACATTGTCCCGAAGGTGACGTTGTCCGGGGGGACAAGTCAACAACTAAATGAATGTTGAGTCATAATTCATATAATTTTCTGCTCTCGCCTGGACTTTTCGGGAAAGTATTTCTCGATTCTTCCGGCTTGCCGGCGGTTCCGCACGCCGGACCACAGCCGGACCACCAGTCAAAACCGTAGACTGGGGCCCGGCTACAAGCAGCATGGTGCACTCGATATCGAATTGGGCGTCGTTCTCGATGTCACGGCCTTGACCGGTGAGATCAACGAAGGACAGGCGGCTCTCGGCCGGCTTGACGCGATGACTGCGCTCGCTGCCACTGCGCTTGCGATGCGGTAAAGGACCGGGAAAGTGTCATGCCGGACGAGGGAAGAAAGGCATGACCACGGCCATCAGTTGAAAAGTGCCCGGATTGGCCAAAACGGTCTCGGTCACTCGTTTCCGCTGGATCATGATGTGCCTGAAAAAAAACGAGGATGGCTGAGGGTGCGCGATCACTCAATGGCGGCCGGGCGGAGCGGTGTGGCGGCTGTCGAGCGCGAGGGCAGGGTCTATCTCTTCGGCGGTGAGCAGTTCGAGCCGCGTGGCACTTTCGACGAGGCCGAGCGCTACAACCTCGCCACCGACAGCTGGGAGATGCTGCCACCCATGCCAACCGCCCGCCACGGCCTTGGTGCGGCGGTGATCGATGGCGCAATCCATGTCATCACCGGCGGCCCCCAGCGCGGCCTTTCCTATTCGGTGGTCAACGAGGTGCTGTCGGCTGGCGGAGATTGATGGCCCGGGTCAAGCCGCAGCCCCATCGCACCAGTGCCGAGATCGTCGAATTGAAGGGTGGGGCAGCCATCGCCCGGCTGCACGCAGGGCGGCGATGGAGCGAAAGTTCGCGCGTTGCGGCACGCCCTCGCCCCCGGCCAAGCGCGCAGCGGTTTCCGGGGGGGCGCAGGCTACGCAGATGCTGCAGCATTCGAAACAGCCGGTCGCTGCGGGGCATGGCGGCTCCTGACGGGAGCTGTCAGGATCACCCGCGTAAAGCCACATGGCAACCTGCCGGAGATGACCATGCTGAAATTCCACCACGCCCACCTTTCGCGTTCAGGCCGCGTTCACTGGCTGCTGCACGAACTTGACGTCCCGTTCGAACTGATCCGCGCCGCGACGGCTCGGGCAGGCGCGACCCGAAGAACCCGCACCCGGATGGCAAGGTGCCGGCGCTGGAACATGACGGCGAGTTGATCACCGAGTCGGGCGCGATCATGCTCTATCTCACCGACCTCTTCCCTGAGCGCCAACTCGGGGTCGCTTCGCGCGAGCCCGGGCGCGGGGCCTACCTGACCTGGCTCTTCTGGTATGGCAGCGTGGTCGAGCCCGTCTATCTGCTGGAGGTGCTGGGCGTTGCCGAGCATCCGGCCGCGCAAGCCACCTTTCGCGACCGCAGGGCCATTGCCGCACGGCTGATCACGGCGCTTGAGACCGGCCCGTGGATCATGGGCAAGCGCTTCACCGCCGCCGATATCCTGCTGTGCACGCCCTATCTCTACTTCCCCGACGCCACGCCCGACCACCCGGCCGTGCGCGACTGGGTCGCCCGCTGCACGGCGCGGCCGTCTTATGCAAAGGCGCAGAAGGCCGACTGAGGGCTGGGCACCTGTCGCCCGGCCTCAGCGGAAAACCGATGGTCGCGGCGCCTTGGTCCTTCAGCTGTTGATTTCGCGCTTTGGCGTTTCAATTGCTGGCGTTGCCTGCATGAAGTCGAACAGCGCATTCCCGATCCTGACCTGATCCTTCGCCGAGGGAAAGTGACGGCTGCCGGCGAGCACCATCCCTTGCGCCCGGGGAAGCAGCAACCGGGCGCGCTCAAGCAGTGTTGCTGCCGGGAAGAGAGGGTCGTTTTCTGCAGCAACGATCAGCGCGGGGCCGTCGAAGGCGGCGAGGGCCTTTGAGCCCACAGGGCCAGGCATGCGGTGGGCAAGCCGCAGATGGTGGAACACCGCGGCATGGATATCGAGCACCAGATCCGAGGGCGGGTCAGTGTGGAGAGGGCCGACCGCGGCCACGAGATTGGCGCGGGTCGGGCGAAGCCTGTATCGGATCATGGGCAGCGCAAGCCGGGTCAGCAACGGCCAGATGGCAGGTTTGATAACCCCGGCGGGCGCGACCAGCCCCATACGCTCGATCCGATCCGGCGCCTGTGCGGTAGTCTCCAGGATCACCCCCGCGCCGAACGACGCGCCAAGATGCGGCACCCGGTCCAGCCCCAGCGCATCGAGCACATCGAGCGCCCATGCGTGGAACTGTCCCTTGCGCCCGTCCAGATGCACTGGCGCGCTGTAGCCCGGCGCACCCGGCAGATCGGGTGCAAGGATACGCCATTGCCTGGCCAGTGGCACAAACCAGCCCAGAGTCACCGGATTGGGGAAGTTGCCGCCCTGATGCACGACAACGGGCGGCGCCTCTTCCGGCCCCAGCATCAGCACGTTCGTCGGGCCAAAACGGGTGGCGATCTCCATTCGCGAGGCCTGCACAGGCAGATCACCCAGTGCCCGCTCGTAAAGGCTCAGCAACACCTGCCTGCCTTCCAACGATCGGAAAACGGAGGGTGAGGGAAAGTGCATGTCGGACAGGCCCCCGGATCGAATGGCGCAAGGCGTTTGGCGCCTTATGCACATTCAAGAGATGCGGATGCTAGGTCAAGCATCAGTCGGGCAACACCTGCCTGCACGCATGTTCCAACTCCCGAGATAGTGTCCCGTTCACACCTGTCACCAAAGCGGCCACTCCGGGCGACACTTGCGATGCCCCCGAAACGTGCCGACATAGTCGGAAATGTACTGTTGCGGCTGGGCGAGCACCCTGCCCCGCCGCAAACGACCATGCCTGCCGGAATAGTCATGTCCGCTACCGGCAACTGCTGGTCCATGGCACCTGTGGGTTACTGCGCCCGCCGGTGCCACCAATACCGCATGAATGAGTTTGAACTGTCAGCCGACGCCTGGCCCGACCCCCAGCAGCGGAAGGACACCCCGTGCCATGAGCCTTTGCTGGATGACGGCAACGATTGGCGGCGAGGGCCGCGGGTGCTGTTCCAGCCACCAGCGCAGCAAACCGATATTGAGCGCGGTCGAGGCCGCAATCAGCGCGTCGAGCGGGATTTCCGGCTTCAGGGTTCCGGGCCATGCGCGCAGCCTTGCTGCTGCATAGCTGCGAATCTGGGCTTCGATTTCACGCTCGAACCCGGCAAGCTCGCCGCTCACCAGCACTGCACCGTAGAAATCGGCATTGTCCCCGACATGCTCGAACCAGCGGACCGCGTTCGGGTGCGGCGTGTCGGGATCGAAGGTTGACATGCTTAAAGGCGTCGGCACCTCCTGCCGGGCGCGAAGTTCGCGTTTGAGCCGGCCAAGCTCGTCGCGGATCACGGCCTCCTTGTCGGGGAAATGGGCATAGAATGTGCTGCGGTTGATGCCGGCGCAGCGCGCGATATCGGCCACCGAGACGGATGCAAAACCTTTTTCCCGGCTGAGTTCCATCAAAGAGTGCCAGATCGCCTGCCTGGTGCGATCCACACGAGGGTCGATGCGGGGTGCGGGGCGGGGTGCGGGGCGGGGTGCGGGGCGGGTAGTGGAGTTGGGCAACGTTTCGCTCCGAAATGACGGGTTTGCGACGGATCGGCGCCATCTGTCGGTTGCCGCGCGCGCCGGCCAAACCTAAGCGAGCGCTGCCTTGACGTCGAGTGCCGCGCTCGTTCTTGACACGCGTCAAGGCAGCGCGCGTCAGGATTTGCTAGCTGCATCTTGTACCTTTTCCCGGCGGCCAGTTCCCGCCCCCATAAACCCCGCATCTCGGCGCGGGCGCCCCGAAAACAGGAACCTACCCGATGGACATACGCACCGAATCCGCCACGCATACGCGCTCGCTCGCCGATCTGACCAGCAGCGATCTGGCCATTGCCGGCGGCAAGGGCGCGAGCCTTGGTGCCATGCTGAGGGCCGGGCTGCCGGTGCCCGAGGGCTTCGCGGTGCTCACCGATGCCTATTGGGCCTTTGTCCGCCACAACCGCTTCGAGGAACCGGTGCGCGCGCTGGTCGAGGATGTTCCCGCCGATGATGCGCAGGCGCTGGCCGAGGCGGCGCAGGCGCTCAAGGATCGCTTCATCGCGGGCGAGATACCGGAAAACGTTGCGAAATCCATCGCCGAGGCCTATGCGGCGGCCGGCGGCGGGTTGGTGGTGGTGCGCTCATCGGCCACCGCCGAGGATCTGCCCGGCGCCAGCTTCGCCGGCCAGCATGACAGTTTCCTTAATATCGAGGGACCCGAGGATGTGGGTGATGCAGTGCGCCGCTGCTGGGCCTCGCTGTGGAACCCGCGCGCGGTGTCCTATCGCAAGCGCGTGGGGCTGGACACGACCGGGATTGCCATCGCCGTGGTCGTCCAGCGCATGATCGACGCCGAGCGCTCGGGCGTGCTGTTCACCGCCAACCCGCTCGACCATCGGCGCGACCGGATGCTGCTTTCGGCCTCGTTCGGGCTGGGCGAGGCGGTGGTGGGCGGCGATGTCAGCCCTGACAACTGGGTGCTGGATGCGCAGGGCAAGGTGCTTGAGCATCACCTGTCCGACAAGCAGGTGATCACGGTTCGCGAGGGCAAGGGCACGGTGAACGAGCCCATGCCTGAGGACAACCGCCGCGCCGTCAGCCTGAATGACAGGGAAGTGGCGGAACTCGCCGCGCTGGGCGCGCGGGCGCAGAAACATTTCGACGGCCCGCAGGATCTGGAATGGGCGATCGAGGGCGGGCTCATCTATCTGGTGCAGTCGCGCCCCATCACCTCGCTCTTTCCGCTGCCCGAACCCCTGCCCGCGCCGGAAGAAGGGCTGCGGATCTATCTCAGCTTCAACGTCCATGCCCAGCAGATGATGGAGCCGATCACCCCTGCCGGCATCGATTACTGGCGCGCGCTGGTGGGCGGCTTCGCCCATGCCGCGACGGGCCGGCCCGAGCGCGAGGTGCCGTGGTTCAAGGACGCGGCGGGGCGGATGTTTGCCGATGTAACCGAGCTCTTGCGCAAGCCCAAGCGCTGGCCGATGCTTGCCGAGGAATCCGCCGACAAGGATCCCGTAACCGGCCAGGCACTGCTCGCGTTTCGCGAACGCGAGGGCCATCGCATCATCGGGCGCAAGGGCGGCATCGGTTTCTGGTGGCGGCTGGCGCCCTTGTTCGCGCGGCTGGGCTGGCGCGGGCTGATGGCCTCGCTGAACCCCGAGAAAGCACGATTGCGCATCCTTGCCGAGACCGACACCGCGATCCGTCGGATAGAGGCCGAGGCAACGGGCCTGGCCAGCATGCGCGCGCGGGTCGATTTCATTCGCGATGTGCTGGGCCGGCGCGGCGCGATCATCTGGATTATCCCGGTGGCGGTGATGAACCCCGGCCTGATGGCCGAGGGGGCGCTGCGGCGCAAGGTGGCGGACTGGCTGGGCGATGAGGCCCTGTTCACCCCCGTTCAGCGCGCCCTGCCCCACAACATCACCACCGAGATGGGGATGGCCTTGTGGCGGCTGGCGCGGCAGTTCAAGGCCGAGGGCACCGAGCCGAAGCCCGACCACCCCGAAGTGCTGGCCTTTCTCGACCGTTTCGGCCACCGCGCGCTGTGGGAGATCGACCCCGGCATCGCCCGCTGGTCGGAAGATCCCGCCTATGTGCTGGAGCTGATCCGCAGCTACATGGACGCGCCCGACGAGGCCGATCAGGAGGCGCAGTTCCACCGCCAGCGGGCCGAGGCCGAGGCGGCGGCGAGTGATCTGGTGGCGCGGGTGCGCGCGGCCAAGGGCGGGCTGCGGGCGCGCATCTTCGCCTGGCAGATGCGCTGCTATCGCGAGTTGGGCGGGCTGCGCGAGCAACCCAAGTTCGAAGGCGCGCGGATGATCGCGCTGGCGCGGCGCATCCTGCTGGATGCGGGCACTGAGCTGATGGCCAGGGGCGCGCTGGACGAGGTCGAGGATGTGCTTTTCCTGCGCTTCGACGATCTTCTGGCCTGGGAGGAAGGCCGCGCCGGCGATCTGCGCGCCAAGGCCACCGAGGCGCGCGCCGAGTATGAGCGCGAGATGTCCCGCCGCGCCGTGCCGCGCTGGATGACCTCGGATGGCGAGGCGATCTTTGGCGTGAAGGCCGAGGAAAGCGAGGGCGTGCTGAGCGGCCTGCCGGTCTCGGCGGGCACGCATGAGGGCCGCGTGCGGGTGATCCTGCACCCGGCGGGCGCCAAGCTGGAGCGCGGCGAGGTGCTGGTCTGCCGCGGCACCGACCCGGGCTGGACGCCGCTTTTCCTGCGAGCCGGCGCGCTGGTGATGGAAACCGGCGGCGCCGTCTCGCATGGCTCGATCGTGGCGCGTGAATACGGGCTGCCGGCGGTGGCGGGCGTGGCTGATGCCACCACACGGCTGAAGGACGGCCAGCGCGTGCGGGTGGACGGGCAAAGCGGACAGGTCGTGCTGCTGGACGTGCAACCATGAACGAGCCGGTCGAAACCGCGACGCACGCCGCAGGCATCGGCCCGAAACTGAAGGCGGCGCTGGAATACGGCCCCATCATCGGCTTTGTCGCCGTCTATCTGGTGGTGCGCGAGCAAAGCTACAGCCTATGGGGGCGCGACTGGGATGGCTTCGTGCTGCTGGTGGGCGGCTTCGTGCCGGTGGTGCTGGCGGCAAGCCTGACCATGTGGCGGCTCACGGGCCGGATCACCCCGATGCAGGTGCTCACGCTGATCATCATGACGCTCTCGGGCGGGCTGACCGTGGGCTTCAATGACGAGCGCTTCTTCAAGATGCGCACGACGGTCGTGTGCCTGACCCTCTCGGCTATCCTCTGGGTCGGCCTTGCGCGCGGGCAGGCCTGGCTTGAGGGCGTGATGGGCGGCATGGTGTCATTGTCGCCCGCAGGCTGGACCTTCCTCACCCGCCGTTTCGCCGTCGTCCTGCTGGTTATGGCCGTGGCGAACGAGGCCGTCTGGCGCAACTTCTCCACCGATGTCTGGGTGGCCTATGACACCTTCGTCATGCCGGCGGCGTTCTTCGGCTATCTGGCCCTTAGCATCCGCAAGGCGCGCGGGCTGGGTCAGCCCGTTGCCTGACGGCGCATTACCCCCACCAGAAAGGCCGCACCCGTCACAAGCAGGATGTCTGCAGCGACCCGCAGCGCCGTGTCGGCAAGCGCATCGGGAAAGGCCATCGGCACGAAGGTCATGAACAGCGCCCAGTTCGCCCCGAAGACGCCCAAGCCGAAGGCCAGCGCGGCGGTTGCGCGCGACAGGCCGCGCAGGGCATCGCCAAGGGCGAGGAACAGCACACCAATCGCGGCCCCCATGGCGAAGGGCCAGATCAGGCTGGGCAACGGCCGCTCCGCCAGCCCGGACTCGATCAGCCCGAGCATCTGCACCCCGTTGCGGCCAAGCCCGTAGACCAGCGCAAAGACCGCCAGCACCAGCAGCACCGGCGGCCGGCCGCGCGCCTGCCCATCGGGGCTGGCCGGGGCCAGCGTCCAGCCGAGAAGCGTGATCATCAGGGCAATCGGCACCGCATCGGCCAGCCCCATGACCAACTCGCCGATCAGCGGCGTGCCCAGCAGGCCGACGCCCTCGAACATGGCGATGAAAATCATCAGTCCCAGCGCCAGCCCGTAGCGCAGGCCCTTCACGCCCCCGCTGCCCGCCATGCGCCGCGCCCAGAACAGGAACACCAGCCCCATGCCGGCGAAGGCCATAGCGATCCAGATCGCAGCCACCGCGCCAAAGCCGATGCGATCGACCAGCGCACTGAACTCGGACGGCATGGGCATCAGATCGCCGCCGGCCATGTGAAGCCCGATGTCCAGTGCCCCACACAGGGCAACGATCAGCACAAAGGTCAGCGGCCTTGGCATTGATTTTCACTCCCATTCCCAGAACGCGCGGCTTTGGGTTTGCAGCAGGCAATCTGACCGCAACCTGCAACCCCCGCCAGAGCCGCCGGTTCAGCGCAACCGGGAAAGGGGCCAGGGGCGGTATTCCATCGCGCCACAGAGCGCGAATACTGCAGCCGACAGATAGGCTTTGCGCAGCCCGGCGCCTTGACCTGAATCAAGGTTGCGCTGCTGGCGGTTTGGCAGGTTGGCGCTGGCGCCCGGCAAGGCCGCGCCAAACCATGAGCGAGAACGGCCCGCCCTTCGGCGGGCTTGTCAGTTACGAGGCTGCGAAGACATGCACACAAAAGACATCGAAATCAGATCGATACTGGTTTTCGGGGCGGGAGTTCTGGGCAGTCTCTATGCGGCGTGGCTGCACAGGGCGGGATATGATGTGACGCTGCTGGCGCGCGGGCAGCGATATCAGGATCTGATGCAGCACGGCGTGGTGCTCGAAGACTTCTTCACCGGAGCCCGAAGCACCACGCAGCTTCGAGTGGTGAATGAAATTCCTGCCGATGAGCGCTTCGATCTGTGCCTCGTTCTGGTGCAGAAAACCCAGCTTGACGGCGCGCTCGAGCGACTGACCGGCAAGCCGGGCATCAAGGCCTTCGTGTTCATGAATAACACCGCCGAAGGCCCCGAGGCGATGGTGCAGGCGCTTGGCCGCGACCGGGTGCTGATGGGCCACGCCAATGCCGGCGGCGAGCGGCGCGGGCATGAGGTGCTCTACATCGTCGCCGAGCGCATGACGCTGGGCGAACTTGACGGCAGGGCGTCGCCAAGGGTCAAGGCCATCGCGGCGGCCATGCGCAAGGCCGGTTTCGCCGCCGATATCAGCCGCAACGTGGATGCCTGGAAGCGATACCATGTGGCGCTGGCAGTGCCTTTCGCGCTGGCGATGCATCGCAACCGCTCGGATCGGCTGCAACTTCGCAAGAACCGGGCCGATCTTCGGCTGTGCCTGCGGGGGATGCGCGAATGCTTCGCGGCGCTCAAGGCGCTGGGCTACCCGATGGAGCCCGCGCGTCTGCGCCTTGTCTTCTGGCTGCCGGATATGCTGCTGGCCTGGCTGTTCCGGCTGATGCTGCGCACGAAAACCGCCGATATCGGCATGGAGCGCCATCTTCGCAACGCCGAGGACGAGATGCAGGCCCTGACGGGCGAGATGCTGTCGCTGATCGAGCAGGCCGGCATTGACACGCCGGCGATGGATAGGCTGCGCCGAGGCTGATAAAGTCTTGCAGGCAGGCGAGGATGGCGAAGCGAAGGTAGGCCGCGCGGCAGCCAGACAGCGCTGCACAGAAACGCCTGAAGCCCGTGACGATCAAGCTCAATTCTAAAGCGTTTCAGGTTTAGACGGAAGCATAGCCTGCGTTCTTGAGGTAGTTGGC
>JAFIEG010000052.1 GCA_020832665.1 Pararhodobacter sp.
GGGCAGGCGCTCCTCGCCGACCCCGAAGTGCGCAAGTCCTTCCTGGGAGGCTGAGAACATGGCTTTTCTGGAAGGTTTCGTCGCGCTTGCCAATTTTGTTCTACTGCCCGGCATCGCCTATGGCAGCCAGCTGGCGCTTGGTGCTCTCGGAGTCACGCTGATCTTCGGCATCCTGCGGTTCTCGAATTTCGCCCATGGCGACACGATGGCCTTCGGCACCGCGATCACCATACTTTTCACCTGGGGCCTGCAGGCGCTGGGTGTCGGCTTCGGCGTTCTACCGACGGCACTTGTCGCGCTGCCTGCCGGTATCGCGGTGACAATGGTGTTCGTTTTGGCAACGGACCGCGCCGTTTACCGGTTTTACCGCAGGCAGAAAGCCGCGCCAGCCATCCTGATGATTGTTTCGATGGGCGTGATGTTCGTCATGAACGCACTGACCAGGTTCATGGTCGGGGTGCAGGACATCGGCTTTTCCGATGGCGAGCGCTTCGTCGTGACCGCTCGGGCGTTTCGCGAAATGACCGGTATGCAGGAAGGGCTTGCACTGCGCACCGCGCAGGTCATGACAGTGGTCGCAACCCTGATCGCCGTATCGGCGCTGTTCTGGTTTCTCAGCCGCACGCGCACCGGCAAGTCGATGCGAGCCTTCGCCGACAACGAGGATCTGGCGCTCTTGTCGGGCATCAACCCCGAGCGCGTGGTTGCCGTGACCTGGATCATCGCCACCGCCCTGGCGACAACGGCAGGGGTGCTCTATGGCCTCGACAAGAGCTTCCGGGCCTTTACCTATTTCCAGCTGCTGTTGCCGATCTTCGCCGCCGCCGTCCTGGGCGGGCTGGGCAACCCGCTTGGCGCGGTCGCTGGTGGTTTCGTCATCGCCTTTTCGGAAGTCACGCTCACCTATGCTTGGCGCCGTGTGCTGGGCCACTGGTTGCCAGAAGGCTTGGCGCCCAGCGGACTGATGCAGCTGATGGGGACCGATTACAAGTTCGCGGTCAGCTTCGCCATCCTGGTGGTCGTGCTCTTGTTCAGGCCGACTGGGCTGTTTCGGGGAAAACCGACATGACGAATTGGATTCGCAATGTGGCGCTGTTCGCCGCCGTCGCGACGCTGTTCATCGCGACCGGCTTTGTGCAAAGCTGGAACGTGACACTGACCATCGTGAACATGGCGCTGATCTCGGCGATCATGGCGCTGGGCGTAAACCTGCAATGGGGCTATGCGGGCCTCTTCAACTTCGGTGTTCTGGGGTTCGTGGCGCTTGGCGGCCTGGCCGCTGTGCTGATCTCGATGCCGCCGGTCGGCGATGCCTGGGCGGTCGGCGGTGCGGGTATCATGCTCGGCCTGGCAGCGGGCGCCATGACGATCCTGCTGGCGGTGTGGGTCTGGCGATGCATGGCCCCCGGCCGACGCCGGGGGATGCTGCTGCTGGTGCTGGTGGCGGGTGGCTATGCGCTTTATCGGGCGATCATCGACCCGGCCACCGCTGCGGTCGAGGCCGTCGATCCCGCGGCAGCAGGATACCTTGGCGGACTGGGGCTTCCGGTCCTCATGTCCTGGCCCGCGGGTGCGCTGCTGGCGGGGGGCACGGCCTGGCTGATCGGCAAGATCGCCCTGGGCCTGCGCGCCGATTATCTGGCCATCGCAACACTCGGCATTGCCGAGATCGTCATTGCCGTTCTCAAGAACGAGGATTGGCTTGCGCGTGGCGTCGCAAATGTCATCGGGGTGCCGCGGCCGGTGCCCTATGAGGTGGATTTGCAGCGCCACAGCGGCTTTGCCGAATGGACAACCAGTTGGGGCCTGGGCATTGTCGAGGCTTCGTCGGTGATCGTCAAGCTGTGCTATGCGGGGCTCTTTCTTGCGGTGCTTGCGATCCTGATCTGGCTGGCGGAAATGGCACTGAAATCGCCGTGGGGCCGGATGATGCGGGCAATCCGGGACAATGCGACTGCCGCTGCGGCGATGGGAAAGGCCGTCAGGGCACGTCACCTGCAGATCTTCGTTCTTGGCTCGGCCGTTTGCGGGCTTGCCGGGGCGATGATGGTCACGCTGGACGGCCAGCTTACGCCAGGCACCTATCAGCCGCTGCGCTTCACTTTCCTGATATGGGTGATGGTGATCGTGGGTGGAAGCGGCAACAACTGGGGTGCGGTACTCGGCGGTTTTCTGATCTGGTGGCTTTGGGTCATGGTTGAGCCGATCGGCTTTGCACTCATGCAATCAGCGACGTTCTGGATCGCAGACGGAACTGCCCTCAAGGCGCGCCTGTTCGAATCCACGGCATATATGCGTCTCCTGACCATGGGCATATTGCTGCTGTTCGTGTTGCGGTTCTATCCGCGCGGCCTGATCCCCGAAGGCCGCTGATGAACCCTGACGGACACTTGGTCGGATATGGCCTTGCCTTATCCCGACAGAGCCGATGAAGTCAGCGTGGGAGTGAGAAAAGTTTCAAAGGGCGTTGGCGGGGCTGGTTCCTTATGAGTCCACCAAGAAAGCCAGGAATAACCACGCAATAACATAACCTTGACGAGTGGACTCCAGGGTGGCTGCCCAGGACTCCGAAATCCATCTTGAAGCCAGTCGATGCCGCAGTGGAAGAGCCCACCTAGGCGGCGCCTTCAGCGTTTCGGGCCCTTTGCCAGAATCTCAAGCGCTTTGTCGGCCAACTGACGGGTCAGATCGCCAGCCGGCATTGCGCGGCCAAGCCCCGCGGACTGGCCCGACCAGAGCGACATGAAATCCTCCGAACCATCGGGCTCGGATGCCGACCGCAGCGGTGCAAGCGCCCCGCCCGCCAGCGGGAATGGCGGCGCGTCCGGGGCGATGGGGCCGATTTCGCGCATGACGCGATTGACCATGCCCCGCGCCGGACGGCCGGTGAAGATGTTGGTCAGGGCCGTCGCCCGATCAGGGCCGGCAGCGAGGGCGCGGCGGTGCGGCTCGGCGATGGTGGCCTCGGGGGTGAACAGATAGGCCGTGCCGATCTGCACGGCCGAGGCGCCGAGCATGAAGGCGGCAGCGATCCCGCGCCCATCGGCGATGCCGCCGGCCGCGATCACCGGCACGCGCACGGCATCGACCACCTGCGGCACTAGCGAGAACGTGCCGATCTGTGTTGCGATGTCGTCGGTGCGGAACATGCCGCGGTGGCCGCCCGCCTCGAAACCTTGCGCGATGATCGCATGGCAGCCGGCATCCTCCAGCCAGCATGCCTCGTCGACCGTGGTGGCGGATGACAGGATCCTCGCGCCGGTTGCGGCAACCCGGTCGAGCAGTGATTGTTCGGGCAGGCCGAAATGAAAGCTGACCACCTCGGGGCGCAACTCCTCGACGAGGTCGCAAAAGGCATCGTCGAAAGGCGCCCGGTTCGATGTCGGGGCAGGCACATCGGGATCGAGGCCGAGTTCGCGGTAATAGGGCGCGAGCCTGCGCTGCCACTTCGCCTCGCGCGCGGCATCCGGCTCAGGCGCGCGATGACAGAAGAAATTGACGTTGACGGGGTGCGAGGTCCGTTGGCGGATGATTCCGAACTGGCTTCGCAACTGCTCGGGATTGAGCAGCGCGCAGGGCAGCGAGCCGAGCCCTCCCGCTTCAGAGACGGCGACGGCCAGATCCGCGAGGCCGGCGCCGGCCATGGGCGCCTGGATGATCGGCAACTCGATGCCGAGCATGTCCTGAATCCGCCGATCTGGCCACATGGCTTGCCCTCCGGGTTTGCACTCTTGATTGTCTGAGTATTCCCGATCCGGCTTTCAGGAGAAAGCCCGGTCTGACGGGCGCATGCCTGCACCGTCCCCGGCACGCATCACCGCAGGAATGAATGGATGGCCTCGCCTTCGCCCCCGAGATGATCGAGATGTGGCCGCTGGCCAAGCTCCAGCCCTACGCGATGAACGCCAGGCCGCGCGGATGCGAACAGGTCGGCAAGCTCGCCGCGAACATGGCCGGGCTCGACCGGACCGTGCCCTGTTAAGGCACTGCCATTGCCGGCTGTGAATCGGCGGCACGGCGTTCAGCTAGGTGCCGTCCATCGTTCGGATGACAGACATTACCGGAAAAAACTGACATCCTTTGAGGCATAACAGGAAAGGGCACCCCATGACAATTCGCCGGTTCGGACTGATCCGGCAGAGGCAGGACCTGGATCCGGAGGCCTTCTCCGCCTATTGGCGCGGCCCTCATGCCGATATGGTCCGTCCGCTGCCGGGCGTGCGCGGGTACGAGCAGAACCTCGTCACCGACCGAAGCCAGTTTGGCGTCGATCACCCGCGGGGACAGTGGGATATCGACGGCATTGCATGCCTGACCTTCGACGACGACGCATCAATGCGTGGCGTCATGGCCACGCCCGCCTTTGCTGCGGTGGTCGCCGATACCCCGAACTTCGCCGAGCCGATCGGATCGCTGATCTGTGAAACCCATCAGGTGATTCCGACTGCGCCCACTGCGGGGACCGGCGTGAAGCGAATGTCATTGCTGCGCCGGCACGCGCATGTTGATCCCGAAACATTTCGCCACGAATGGCTGGAGGTGCATGCCGGACTGGTGCGGCAGTGGCCCGGCGTGCTGGGCTATACCCAGAACCTAGTTGTCGAAAGGTCAAGGCCGGGCGCTGCCGTCACGACGTATGACGATCTGCCCGTTGACGGGATCGTGGAGTTCTGGTTCGAAACCACTGACGTCGCCGGATCGCTTTATGCCTCCGATGTGGTGTTGCGCACCCAGCAGCACGCCCATACCTTCATTGCCGAGATCACGCCCTTTTTCGTCTCGACAAACCGCGTCGTCTGACTCGATGCCCGGACGCCGCCCTGCCGGCGTTCATTCCCTTCCTTTTCCTTGCTGACAGAGCGATACATGGAAGTTCATGCCGACACATCGCAACCCAACCCCCTCGCCGAGGCCGGAGACGTCGAATGCGACGTACTGGTGGTGGGGTCGGGCGCCGGGGGGTTGTCCGCCGCGGTCACGGCCGCCCATCACGGGCTCAGGGTGATCGTTGCCGAGAAGGCAGCGCTCTTTGGCGGGACGACGGCGCGTTCGGGTGGCTGGTCGTGGATCCCCGGCAACCCGCTGGCTGTCCGCGCAGGCGTCGAGGACAGCCGCGACCGGGCGCGCACCTATATCCAGCATGAGGCCGGCAACCGGTTCGACGCCGCCCGGACCGAGGCCTTTCTGGAGGCCGGGCCGGAAATGGTGAGCTTCTTCGAGTCCAACTCCGCGCTGCGCTTCGAACTGGGCCCGGCCTTTTCCGACTACCATCCTGATGCCCCGGGCGCGTTGCATGGCGGCCGGCCGATCGTGGCCGAACCATTCGATGCCCGTGCCCTCGGCCAGGAGATCGCGCGCCTGCGCCCACCGCTGCGCGAGATCACCTTTCTTGGAATGATGATCGGATCGGGCAAGGAACTCCTGCATTTCTTCAATGTCACGCGATCGCTGAAATCGGCGGGCTATGTCGCGGTGCTGTTCACGAAGTACCTGCGCGACCTTGGCCTTCATGGCCGGCCGATGCGGCTGACGAACGGCAACGCGTTGATCGGCCGGCTGGCGCGATCGGCCTTCGACAAGGGCGTGACGATCTGGACCTCGGCGCCGGTAACCGACCTGATCCGTGACGATGCGGGCGCGGTGACCGGCGCCGTGATCGACCGCGAGGGGCAATCGGTGAGGGTGAGCGCAACACGCGGCGTCGTGCTGGCGGCCGGCGGTTTCCCGCATGATCCGGCCCGGCGTGCGGCGCTCTATCCCTATGCCCCGCCCGAGGCGGGCGAGTGGGCGCCGGCGCCGGCCGAGAACACCGGCGACGGCTTGACCATGGGCGAGGGCGCCGGCGGCACGGTCGATGCCGCGTTGTCCAATCCCGCGGCCTGGGTGCCGATTTCGATCGTTCCGCACCGTGACGGAACCCGGGGGCCGTTTCCGCATTTCATCGACCGTGGCAAGCCGGGGGTGATCGCGGTCACCCGGGCGGGGGTACGTTTTGTCAACGAGGCCAATTCCTATCATGACTTCGTTCAGGCCATGCTGCGCGCCACCAATGGCCAGCCGCAGCGTTCGGCCTTCCTGATCGTCGATCATCCGACGCTTCGGCGCTACGGGCTGGGGCATGTCAAGCCGTTTCCGGTGCCGCTTGGAGCGTCGCTGCGATCGGGGTATCTGCGGCGCGGGCGCACGCCCGCCGAGCTTGCCAGCGCTTGCGGCATCGACCCGGCTGCCTTCGAGGCGACGCTGGCCGAGTACAATTCCCATGCCGAGCGGGGCGACGACCCGGCCTTCGGGCGGGGAAGCAACGCCTACAACCGCTATCTCGGCGACCCTGATCATCGCCCCAATCCCTGCGTCGGCCCGATCGTCACCGGCCCGTTCTATGCGGTCGAGGTGTTTCCGGGCTCGCTGGGTACCTTCGCCGGGCTACGGACGGATGCCGAGGCCCGCGTGCTCGACGGTGAGGGCAAGCCGATCGCGGGGCTCTATGCCACCGGGAACGATGCGGCCAGCCTGATGGGCGGCAACTATCCCGGCGGCGGGATCACCCTGGGTCCGGCCTTGACCTTTGGCTTCATCGCCGGCCGGCGGCTTGCCGGCGCCGATACCACGCCGAACGGGGGAACGTGATGTTTCCGTTGCTGGCCGGACGGGTGGCTGTGGTTACCGGTGCCGGCCGGGGGATCGGTCGGGCTCTGGCCGAGGGGCTTGCGGACTGGGGCGCCGACGTGGTCGTCACCGACCGCAAGTTGGAGCAGGCCGAGGAGACGGCGCAGGCGATCCGTGCACGCGGACGCCGCGCATGCCCCCTGACCTGGGACGTGACCGACCGCGAGGCGGGCGGCGCTGTCGCCGCAGCGGCCGAGCTCGCGCTCGGGCCCGCCACGATCCTGATCAACAATGCCGGCAAGATCTTTCGCGGCGACAGCGACAGTGCGGCGGCGCTTGACGCCTGGGAAAGTGTCATCGCCGTCAACCTTACCGGAACCTATCTGGCCACGCTGGCCTTCCTGCCGCAACTGGAGCGGACTGCGGGAGCGGTGATCAACATTGGCTCGCTTCAGTCGTTTCTGGGACTGGCCACCAAGGGCGCGGCCTACGCCGCGTCGAAGGGTGGGGTGCTGCTGTTGACCAAGGAGATGGCAGTCGAGTTCGCGCCGCGTGGCGTGCGGGTCAACGGCATAGCGCCTGGTCCTTTCAGAACCCACATGAACCCCTGGATCGATGTCGATGCTGCCAAGACACACGCCCTGGTCGGCCGGATACCCATGGGCCGGGCCGGCGACCCCGGGGAACTGGTGGGCACCGCCGTCTATCTCGCCGCGCCGGAGCTCTCTGGCTATGTCACCGGGGTAATGGTGCCGGTCGACGGCGGCTTTCTGGCAATGTGAAGGAAAGCAGATGCTGAAACGGATGACCCTGCTGCATCGTCGCGACGGCATGAGCCGGGCGGCCTTCGACAGCCATTGGCGTGGTTCGCATGCCGAAATAGCGGCCCGGCTCCCGGGGGTGCGGGGCTATGTCCAGAACCCGGTACAGAGCAGCCTGCGCGAGGACGTACATGCCCTCGACGGAATCGTGGAGTTGTGGTTCGACGATGCCGCCGCGATGTCGGCGGCCTATGCCAGCCCGGTGGCGGATGAACTGCGCGCCGACGAGCCGGCATTCTTGTCCGGAATCACGATCCTTTCGGTCGACGAGATCGGGCATCGCATCCCCGGCGAGAGCTGGGTCTGGGTGATATCGGATCTCGCGCTTTCCCCCGATGCCGCGGCGGGCGGCCTGCTCAATGCAGTTTCGGACGTGTCCGCCCGACCTGGGCTTCGGTCGCTTCGCGATGGGCCGGTTTCGTTGTTGCGACTGCCCGTGGGCGCCACGCTGCCCGACCTGCCGCCGGGCAGGATCAGCGTTTACTCTTGCACCTCGCGTTCGATCGTCGAGTTGCCCGCCGCTTCCGGCATGTAACCAAGCTGCGCGGATAGTTCCGCGCAATGGGCCAGCAAAGCCGCCACCTGCGGCGAGTGCGGCCCGGTGTCAAGCCCGCCCTCCGGTCCGATCACCGTAAGGGCCAGCGCAATCCGCCCGCTTGCATCGAACACCGGTGCCGAGATCGCGTTGACTCCGGGGATCGGGACTCCCTCGGTGGCAGAGTAGCCGCGCGCGCGCGCCTCGGCCAGAAGGCGGTCGAGTTCGGCCTCGTCCAGCAGCGTGCCAACCAGATACTGGCTGGGGCCTTCGGCCCGCTCGGCCGCTATGTGGCGTACCGCGACCGCCTCGGGCAGCCATGCCGAGAACACCCGGCCGCTCGCTGTCCCGATCATTGAATAAAGGGTGCCGGGCCGAACACTGACATGCAATTGCCTTGCCGCTTCCTCGGCCGCGATCACGGTGGGTCCGCGGGTTCCCATGACCACGACCATGGTCATCATTCCCGTTGTCTCGGACAGCACCGGAAGCTTCGCAATCGCAAGGCGCAGCGCATCGGTTATGCGCATCCGGGCAATGCCCAGCGTCAGCGCAAAGGGCCCCAGGCGATAGCGGTCGGATTCGTCCTGTTCGACCAGCCCGAGGCGCCGGAAGGAGACCAGATAGGAATGGGCCTGCGCCGGGCCCATGCCGGACGCCTGGGCCAGATCGCGCAGCATCATCGGCCCGGTGGCCGCGACCAGCGCCTGCAGTAGGCGGCCGCCCACCTCGATCGACTGCACCCCGCGTCCGCGCACGTCATGCATGGCCGTCACCTTGCCTGCCTGGAAGGGGCGCGGGGGCCCGCTGGCGGACCAGCGGCTTTGCGGGCTTCGAGTGTCGGTGGGCAACTGTCGTTCCTTCCCCTGGAGTTGGGCGCGCATGGGCGGGTCATCTGCGCATGGTCAGTTCTGGAAGCCACAGCACCAGTTGCGGAAAGGCGAGCACCAGACCCAGACACAGGATCTGCAGCCCGACAAAGGGGGCGACGCCGCTGTAGATGGTGCCCATCGGCAGATCGCGACCGCCGACCCCTCGCAAGTAGAATAGCGCAAAACCGAAGGGTGGTGTCAGAAACGAGGTCTGCAGGTTCACGGCAAAGACGATGGCGAACCACAGCAGGTTCAGTTCGGGCGTCATCCCGAAGTCCAGAAGCGCGACGACCGGCGCGACCAGCGGCACCACCACCAGCGTGATCTCCACCCAGTCGAGAACCATGCCCAGCACGAAGATCAGCACCATGATCGTCAGCATGACCGTATAGGGACTGGTCCCCATGCTCAGCAACAGTTCATGGATCAGCCGGTCCCCGCCGACCCGTCGGAAGATCACGCTGAACATGGTGGCGCCGATCATCACGAACAGGATCATCGCGGTGGTGCGCGAGGTTTCGGTCAGGACGTGAAAAAAGTCGCGCCACGACATCTCGCGCCCCATGATTGCCAGTAGCAGCGCCCCGGCAGCGCCCAGGGCCGCGCTTTCGGTGGGAGTGGCGATGCCCGCGATTATCGAGCCCAGCACCGCACAGATCAGCGCCAGGGGCGCGATCAGATGCCCTAGCAGGACCACCAGTCGGCGCGTCAGCGGTACGCCCGCGGACACGTTGCGCGCGGGTGGCATCGCCGAGGGGCGGAACACGGCCACCCCCAGGAGATAGAGGATGTAAAGCAGGCCCAGCAGCACGCCCGGCACCATCGCGCCGGCAAACAGCCCGCCGACTGAAATGTTCAGCGTGTCGCCAAGGATGATCAGCATGACCGAGGGCGGGATCAGGATTCCCAGCGTCCCCGAGGCCGCGATCACGCCCGAGGCGATGCGCATGTCGTAACCGGTTTGCTTCATCACGGGCAGCGCCAGCAGCGCCAGCAGCACCACCGAGGCCCCGACGATCCCGGTTGAGGCGGCCATCACGATCCCGATGATGCAGACCGCAAAGGCATAGCCGCCCGGCAATCCGCCCAGCAATCCGGCCATGGAAAAGAGAAGTTTACGCGCGACGCCCGATTTTTCAAGCAGCAGGCCCATGAACACGAACAACGGAATCGCGATCAGCAGCCAGTTGGTCAGGGTGCCGGAATAGATGCGGCTGATCCCGGTGGACAGGAACACCAGCGGCGTTCCGGTGATCAGGGCGAACAGAACCCCGACACCGCCCAGCACGAAGGCTACCGGATAACCGGCGAAGATACCGGCCAGGAGAGCGGCAACCATGGCCAGAGGAATGAGAAGGTCGTCAGGCACGTCCGGCCTCCGGGTCGATTTCGCGCGAGAGCCGGGCGGCGGCCGGACTGACCAGTTCGGCCACCAACCTAAGCATGCGCGCCGTGGCGTTGAGCGCCAGAAGTGCAAATCCGAGCGGCAAGAAGGCCTTGATCAGGTAGCGATCGGCCAGCCCGCCATAGGTGGAACCCTCGCCCATGTTGAACGAGGTCACGGTGAACCTCCAGCCGTACCAGGTCATGAACAGACAAAATGGCAGGAGCAGGAAGATGTCGCCCAGGATGGTAATCACCTTCTGCGTTTCAGGCCGGAAACGTGCCGACATGAAATCGACATGGACATGGGCGTTGGTACGCAGCGCAAAGGCTCCGCCAAGCATCACCAGGATAGTGAACAGATGCCAGTGCAGGTCAAGCATGCCGTTGACTGTCAGCGACCTGCCGAACAGGGGCACTGGATCGGACCATCGCAAGAACACGTTGATCCGCAGGCTGGCGGCCGCCACCGACAGGCAGACGGCGACGACCAACAGGGGTAAAAGCCAGCCCGCCGCCCGGCCGGGCCAGGCAGTGATCCGCTCGATCCAGAGACAGAGGCGCACCAGAAAGGTCATGGCGAGGCTCCTTGTGAGGGCGACGGGCTGGCAGGGGCGCTGGTCAGCGCGGCAGGACCTGCAGGGTGTACCAGCGGCTGGTGCGTTCGATATAGCTGCTCAGCGATTCGTACACCTCGGCGAACAGCGGGTCAGCGGCGCTGCGCTCGGCCATCACCTCGTCCGTTGCGACCCGCAGGGCGCTCATCACCTCGTCCGGCAGCATCCGTATCTCGACACCAGCCTCTTCGATCACTTCCAGCGCGTCGATCTGCGAGTGCACCTGTTCGGCCGTGATCTCAAGGATGTTGGCCTTGCAGGCGTCTTCCATGATCGTCTGCTGATCTTCGCTGAAGGCTTCCCAGACCGGCATGTGCACGATGATGCTGTTGACGCTGGACGGCTGGTGCCACCCCGGGAAGTAGTAGTATTGCGCGACGTTCTGAAAGCCGAGTCCGACGTCGAGTGTCGGCGACGAGAACTCGGTCGCGTCGATCCGGCCGCGCTCCAGCGAGACATAGATTTCTCCGGCCGGAATCAGCTGGGTATTCACCCCGAGACGCGCCATCACTTCGGCGCCGAGGCCCGCAAAGCGCATGTTGAGGCCGCGCAGGTCTTCGACCGTGTTGATTTCACGGTTGAACCAGCCTGCCGCCTCTTGCAGCACCATCTGGCAGGGGATGACGTGGACGTTGTAATCGGCCATTATCCGGCGCATCAGATCGAGCCCGCCGCCGTTGTAGAGCCATGCTGTGTAGAGCTCCGGCTCCGGCCCCCAGGGCATTCCGCCCAGCAATGCGGCGACCGGGATCTGGTTGCCCCAGTAGCCGGCCCAGTCATAGCCGAAGGGGATCGCACCCGAGGACACCGCCCCGAACACTTCCAGCGGCGGCACGATGTCGCCCGCGCCGTGGACCGTGAAGCTGATCTCGCCGCCGGTCGCGCGCTCGACCCGCTCGGCCCACATGCCGGCGCCGGGGCCCGAGCCCGGGACCCGCAGCCCGTAGGCGCTTTGCAGGTCGAAGTTCTGCGCTGCCGCAGGCAGCGCCAGAGCCGCTGCCGTTACGGCCGCGAGGGTTGTTGTGGTCAGTCTGGTCATTTCAGGCTCCTCTCCTGGAAATGGACGCGCGGCCGTTCTGGCCAAAAGTGACGCGCCGTGGTTGGTCTCGTTTTATCACGGTGCTCGGATTGCAGCCAGTTCGCGGCCGGCGATGTAGCCAAACACCACCGCCGGCCCCAGTGTGATTCCGCCTCCGAGGTAGTTTCCTCCCATGATGCTGTGGGCGTCGTTACCGGCCGCGAACAGGCCGGGCACCGGAACACCGCCGGTGCCCAGAACCCGGGCGCGACCGTCGGTCTTGAGTCCGGCAAAGGTGCCCAGATCGCCGATGACCAGCCGGACGGCATAGAATGGAGCGACCTTCACGGCCCCGAAATACGGGCTCGGCGCCGCAGGATCGCCCAGATAGCGGCTGTAGGCGGTGCTGCCGCGCCCGAATTCGGTGTCCTCTCCCGCGCTGGCATCGGCATTCACCCGCGCTACCGTCGCCTCCAGCGCCCCGGGATCGATCTCGGCCTGGCGGCCAAGATCGGCCAGTGTCGCGCCGCGAAGGACGTAGCCGGCGCGTATCAGATGGGAATAGGGCAGGGGGGCCGGTTTGGCGAAGCCCAGCCCGTAGCGGCGAAAAGTCGGATGGTCGCAGATTAGCCAGGCCTCGACCGCCGGCAGGTCTCGGCAGGCCGCCTGCATCGCCTCGCAGAAGTCGTGATAGGACTTGCCCTCATTGACGAAGCGCCGGCCATTTCGGGTGACGGCGATCATCCCCGGTTTGCCCCGGTCGACGAAATGCGGGAACGGATGGCGGCTTCCGTCCGGCCGTGGCACCAGTGACACCGGCACCCAGGCTGCGGCATTTGGCAGATCCTCGGGTACCTGCCCCCCGGCGGCCAGGCCCAGCGCGATGCCGTCGCCGGTATTGGCCTCGGGGGCGGGCGACCAGTGCTGCGAGCCGTCGCCGGCATGAGGGAACATGCGTGCACGCCGCGCCATGTCCTGGGGAAACCCGCCTGCGGCCAGTACCACGCCTGCAGATGCGCGCACGGTGACCGGGGCGCCTTCGCGCTCGACGGTGGCGCCGGTGACCCGGCCCTTGTCGTCATGGAGAAGGCCCGAAACCGGCGCCTCGGTCCAGATGTCCACCCCGGCATCGAGTGCCGATCGCAGCAACCGCGCCGCCAGGGCATTGCCGTTGGTCAGCCGCATTGACCGGCCATGTCTTGCCAGGTCCAGCCCGTAGCGGGCCATCACCCCGGCCACATGCACCGCCGAGCGCACTGACCTCGTGGCATTCAGGAAATGCGGCAGGTCCTTGGACGATCCGATCATCATCCCCGCGACAGTGATCTCGCGAAGCGGTGGGCGAAGGCGCCGGATCTCGGAACCAAGGATGCGGCCGTCGCAGGGCCGCGCGACGATTGGTCTGCCACCGTCAAGACCACCGGGGGTCTCGGCGTGGTAGTCGGGCAGTTGCGGGGCCGGATCGAACTGTAGCGCGGTATGATCCTCGAAGAAGGCAACCGCTTCGGTACAGGCGGCCAGAAACGCGTCCACGCGGTCGGCCTCGTAGTGGTTCCCGATCTCGGCCATCATGTATCGCCGGACATTCTCGGCGCTGTCTTCGATCCCGGCGCGCCGCGTCGGTCCCGAAAGCGGCGCCCACAGATACCCGCCCGAGCGCGCGGTGGTCCCGCCGATCAGCGGCGCCTTCTCGGCCACGATCACCTTCAGACCCGCATGTGCCGCCGTGATCGCGGCCGCCAGCCCGCCGGCGCCCGAACCCATCACCAACACGTCGCAGGAAACAAGGTCCATCACCCCGGCCCTCCGGATCCTTGCGCCGGGATTCGGCCCGGCGCCGGGGTGCGGTCGCGCCGCCCCTGGCCCAGGTGGCCGCAATGCGCCACGGTGCAAGGCGGCAAATCGTTCCGGGCAGGAGAGGTCGCGGATCGAGAGGCGTTCATGTCGGCTCCAGTTGTCCGGTCCGTGCCACAATACCCTCCGGGGGCTCTGCGCTCAGTCCACTGATCAGATGACAACGGCTGCGCCGTGCCAGCAGAAGCGCGAATAGCTCTGCCTGGCTGGAGATGTTCAGGCGCCCATAGCCGCGCCGCCGATAGGTTGCCACGCTGGAGGGCTTGAGCCCGAGGTCGAGCGCACATCCCTCGGTCGTCAGGCCTGAGACGAGCCGGGCGAGAACCGCGCATTCCCGGCCGGTCAGCCCCGCGCCGAGGCCCTGCAGCAGCATTTCGATCTCGGCAAGGTCGAGACGCCCGGCAGGAGCAGGGTCCGGCGCGATATTGGAGAACCGCGCATGCATCGAGATCAGACCTGCAAGCAACCGGTGCGATGCCGCGAACCCGGCAATCGCGGATGATGTGAAGCGGCCGGTGTTGCGATGCCGGTGCAGGTGCAGCACTGCAAGCCCTGCGGCGAAGGGGGCCGCCAGCACCAGGACGTCGCAGATCTGGAAACGCTCCATCCAGTCGCGCCGGAAACCGGCATGGCGGATTTCGTCGGGGCGCAGGCGCAACGGCCGGCTGCAGGTTTTGCGGGAGTCGCTGATGAGGCGCTGCAAGGTGGGATCGTGGCGCCAGTGTCCGGCCGCATAACAGGCGGCCGCCTTGTGCGCTTGCGCCTCACCCTGCTCCGAGGCCACCCCGATGCCGCGCACGCCCTGCCGGTCCGCGACGAACAGCGCGGCCTGATCGACCGCAGCCAGCGTGTTTGCAAGGTTCAGGATCGCTGTGGCAAATCCTCCCCCGCCGATGTTCTCGACCGCGCGTTCCAGCGCAGTATCGCCAATTCGATGGGGCGTGGCGACTGCCCAGTTTGCCGCCGTGATGGCAAGCATTCTTTCCTCCCCTCCAATCCGGGGCCCGTGGTGGGTCCGGTCCTGTTCGCGACCTTTCGGCCGTCTGTTCTGGCTTCGGGCGGCGGCTAAGTTCCCGTGCCCGAAGTGTCATCCTGGGCCAGTTGCCGAAGCAGCGCCTCGCGCCGGTCCAGCCAGACGGCATGGCGAAGCGGCCATGTCTCGAACCGCTCCGCCTGCCCGAGCGCGCGCGCGGCCTCGTTTGGCCAGTAAGGTGTACGCAGCGCCTCGCGGCCGATCGCGATCAGGTCGGCCGCGCCATCTGCAAGGATCGCCTCGGCCTGTTCCGGGCTCATGATCACGCCGACGGCCTGGGTCATAACCCTCGCCTCGCGCCGTACGGTCTTGGAAAAGGGCACCTGAAAGCCAAGGCCGCGCGGCACGTTCGCACGGCGGGTCTCTTCGGACAGCCCGCCTGACGAGCAGTCGATGACATCTACCCCCAGATCGGCCAAGGCTCGCGCCAGCACGACGCTGTCGTCCAGACCCCAGCTGTCCTCGGCCCCGTCCACGCAGGAAAGGCGGGCGAACAGCGGCCGGTCCTCCGGCCATTCCGCGCGCACTGCTGCAGCTATCTCGCGCGCCAGCCGCATCCGGTTCTCACGCGTCCCGCCCCAGCGGTCGGTTCGACGGTTGGATAGTGGCGACAAGAAGGTGGCGACCAGATAGCCATGGCCGAAATGCAGTTCGATGACATCGAAACCGGCTGTCCTGGCGCGACGGGTGGCGGCGGCGAAACTTTCGATCGCGGCGGCGATATCGGCTTCGGTCATGGCGTCGGGCGTGGACCATTCGGGGCCCGCGGCCACGGCACTGGGGCCGACTCGACGCCAGACGAGGCCGTCAGCCTCAAGTTGCTGCGGCGTCAGCGCCCGTCCGCCTTCCCACAGCGGCTCTGAAAAGGCCTTCCGGCCGGCGTGGGCCAGCTGAACCCCGATCAGCGCCCCCTCTCCGCGAACGAAGTCGCAGATCTGGGAAAGCCCGGGCACATGGTCGTCCGACCAGATCCCCAGATCGGCCGTTCCGATTCGGGCGTGTTCGGCAACGGCGGTACTTTCGGTCACCACCAGCCCTGCGCCGCCCAGCGCGAACTTGCCGTAATGAACAAGGTGCCACGGCTGCGCCTGACCGTCGCGGGCCGCATGCTGGCACATCGGCGAGATCACGATGCGGTTGCGCAGCGTTGCCCCACGCAGGGCGAGCGGCTGGAACAGCAGCGGACGCGACGCGTTCACCCTGCACCCGCATTCGTTCCGCCGCGGCACGAACGCCCGGCCTGTGCGCTTTGAGCTGTCTTCATCGATAGGGGTCCTCCTCCCTAGCTTCACGATAACCTAATCGATTTGCCATTGCCAGATTAATCGTAACTGAAATCTAGGAATTTGAGACCATGCTCGCAGCGCCACGCTGATTTCGCAGTGGTGGCCAAGGTGGCGACCCAGCAGATCGCGGAATCGTGGTATTCGCTGATCGGAGGCGCGCTGCCCGATTGCGACATGACCGGGATCGGGCGTGGGCCACCGGGCAGAGGGCTGGCCAATGCCGTTTCCTCGAACATCTATCCCACCACGGACGGGGGGAAGGTGGTGATCGGCGCCAGTCTGGCCCCGATGTTTCGCAGGTTTTGCGCGACGATGGGGTGGCCGGAACTGGCCGATGATCCGCTCTGCCGAGATCGCAAGGCACGCGGCGGGAATTCAGTGCAACTGCACGCACAGATCGGTGGTTGAGTGGGCCTGCGGCGTCACCGCAACCGAAGATCTGGCCTGGGTGTTTGAGCGCGATGGGCAGGGCACGCGGCACTGATGTCGGGTGACGAGACGCTGACGTTTTGGCTTGGCCCGAGGACGGCCAGGGGGCTTTATCTGCACCGGTTCGCTATCAAGGGCCAGCGCAATTTCCGCCAGTGGCAAGCGCCAATTCTTGTAACTTGCCATGAGGGTGTTGGCGTGAAAAGGTTACAGTTCATTGTCGGGGAGAGGAATCATGAACGTCGCCGGGTTACATCACGTCGCCTACCGCTGCCGGGATGCGGCGCGTACGGCCGAGTTCTACGAGCGCTACCTTGGCCTCGTCTGCACCATTGCGATCGCCGAGAATCGCGTGCCCTCGACGGGTGAATGGTCGCCTCATATCCACATCTTCTTCGAAATGGGCGACGGCAGTTTCGTCGCCTTCTTCGAGCTGCCCGAGAGCCCGGAGATGAGCCATGATCCCGCGACACCCGCCTGGGTGCAGCATCTTGCGCTCAGGGTTCCAGACATGGCGGCGCTGAATTCAGTGCGCGACCGGCTGATAGCCGACGGACACGAGGTCGTCGGCCCAACCGACCATACCATTTGCCAGTCGCTCTATTTCTTCGACCCTGATGGCCACCGGCTTGAGGTCGCGGTCGACACCATGACTCCCGAGGTGGCCGCGATGCTGCGCGAAAAGGCACCGGCGGTCCTGTCTGAATGGTCACAGACGAAACGCGCCCCCGAGGTGGACCCGCTGCACGAGCGTGCGCGTGGCTGAGCCGGCCAGCCCGTTGCGCCGCGAGGCGTTGATCGCCTCCTTCGCAGAAACTTCCGCCTTCACCGAGACCTACGGCTTCGCCGGAAGCCAGGGCCGGGTCTTTCTTGAGGGGCAGTTGCTCAGGGGGGAAGGGCGGGCGCAGAACCGGACGGTGTTGATCTTCATTCACCCGGCGTCCACGCTTAATCTGATGCCGATGCCGCAGGCGCTGGTGGCGGCGGGCCATGACGTGCTCTGCGCTGCTTCGCGCTATGCCAAGAATGACACAGCGCTGATCATGGAAAAGGCGGTAGCTGATCTTGGCGCCTGGGTTCGCCACGCGCGCGAAAACCTGGGCTACGATAAGGTGGTTCTTGCGGGCTGGAGCGGCGGTGGCTCGCTTGCGGCCTTCTACCAGGCGCAGGCAGAGGCGCCGACGTTGACAGATACGGCGGCCGGCGACCCTTACGACCTGGCTGCACTGGATCTGGTGCCGGCCGATGCGCTGATGCTGATCGCCGCGCACACAGGGCGAGCGCGCATCTTGTCCGAATGGATCGACCCAAGCGTCGGCAACGAACATGACCCCGACGACAGAAACCCCGAACTGGATCTCTACCACCATGCCGGGCCGAAACCGCCCTATTCCCCGGATTTCCTTGCCGCCTTCCGCGCGGCGCAGAAAGCACGGATCGCGCGGATCACGGAACGGGTGGAAGAGACGCTGGCAACCTTGCGTCGGCGCGGCGGGGCAGAGATGGAACGGGCAATACTCGTGCACCGCACCATGGCCGATCCACGCTGGCTAGATCCGACGTTAGAACCAAACGGCCGCCGGCCGGGCTGGTGTTATCTCGGAAATCCGGAAACGGTGAACGCCGGGCCGGTCGGCCTTGGCCGTTTCTCGACCCTGCGTGCGTGGCTCTCGCAATGGTCGCCCGCCCACAGTCGGGCGGATGCCGCCGTTTCGATAGCGAGTGTGCGCGCTCCGCTGCTCATCGTCGAGAATGGCGCCGATGATGCGGTGCCAACCAGCCATCCCCGCCTCACATGGGAAGCGGCGACAATGGATGACCGCACCTACCGCGAGATCGCCGGCGCGGGCCACTACTATCGCGGGCAACCGGCAGAACAGGCTGCGGCTGTCGAGATCGTGACCGGCTGGCTGGCGGAACGTGGCCTCTACGAATGATCCGCGGCATGCGCCGGCTGCCGATTGGAATCATTGACATCTAAGAACTTCGCCGAATACCCTATTTCAAGCCACGCATGAGCAAGGCGGGCTGCGCAGGGGAGAGCGCGATGTATCCGAAAACCCTGAAACATCCCTCCATGGCGCACGCCTACGAGAAGATCGGCCAGATGTCGGCCCTGCCGCTCTGGGAGATCCTTGGCGACGTTGTCGGCGAAGCACCGGTACCGATGGGCGTGCCGCATATCTGGAACTATGCCCAGATGCGCGACGTCCTGCTGGATGCCGGCCAGCGCATCAGCGCGGCCGAGGCAGAACGGCGTGTCCTTGCGCTCAAGAATCCCGGGCTTGACCGACCGGGTATCAGCCAGACGCTGTTTGCAGGGTTGCAGCTCGTGCTGCCGGGCGAGGTGGCACCGTCACACCGCCATTCCGCCGGCGCATTGCGCTTCGTGCTTGAAAGCACGGGCGGGTATTCGGCTGTCGAGGGCGAGCGCTGCGTGATGCGCAGGGGTGACCTGATTACAACTCCGTCCTGGACGTGGCACGATCACGAGAATACCGGCACGGGGCCGCTGATCTGGCTTGACGGGCTCGATGTGCCGATGGTCAACTTCTTCGGCGCCCGTTTTGGCGAGGAGCTTCCGCAGGAGCAGCAGCCCATCCTGCGCCCGGACGATGCCTCGGTGCCGCGCTGGGCCAGCGGCCTGCGGCCCTATGGCGAACGCCACGGGCAGCCCTGGTCGCCGATCCTGTCATACCCGTACGAGCGGTCTCGCGCCGCGCTGTTCGCGGCGGTGGCGGGGGCGGCGCCAGATCCGCTCCACGGGTTCAAGATGACCTACAGCAACCCGATGGATGGCGGACACATCCTGCCCACTATCGCCGCTTTCCTGCAGCATTTGCCTGCCGGCTTCGAGACTGCGCCCTGGCGGTCCACCGAAGCGACGGTATTGGTTGCCGTCGAGGGCGAGGGAACTGCACAGATCGATGACACCCAGATCAGCTTCGGTGAGAGCGATGTCTTCGTCGCGCCCAACTGGAGCGTGATCCGCTTGCACGCGAAGCGAGATACGGTACTTTTCAGCTTTTCAGATCGTGCGGCCCAGCAAAGGCTGGGCTTCTGGCGCGAGGACACCGAGCTTGCAGAATGACCTTGGGGAACGGAGGAGGATGGACATGATGACGAAAGCGGGATTGCGCGGCTTGCTGGCCGCCACGGCGGCGGCAGGGCTCTTTGCCCTGCCGGTTTCGGCCGAAACCACACGGCTTACCGTTGCAACCTATGTCACGCCGATGCATGGCATGTCGCAATGGCTTGAACGCTGGGCCGAGGAACTGACCGAGGCCTCGGATGGGCGGCTCGAATTCGAAATCCTGCATGGTGCGCAGATGGGCCCGCCGCCGCGTTATTACGACATCGCGCGCAACCGGCAGGCCGACATCACCTGGGTGCTGCACGGCGCAACGCCGGGCCGGTTTGAACTGACTGAAGTGTCGAACATGCCGTTCCTGTTCTGCTCGGCCGAACAGGCGACGACGGTCGTCAATCATCCGCGCCTGCGGGAAGGGTTCACCGATGCCGAGCATCGCGGCGTCGAGGTTCTGACGGTCTTTGCCCATCCGCCGGGGCAAATCCACATGGCCGAGGGCGCAGTCAGGCGCCTGGAGGATATGCAGGGTCAGACGCTGCGCCCGGCCTCTGCGGCGGTCGGCCAGCTGATCGCCGAACTGGGCGGAACGCCCGTTGGCTTGCCGCCGACTGAAATTGCCGAGGGGCTGCAAAGGCGTACCATCAACGGCGTGATGATCGACTACGGCGGATCGGGTATTGCGTTTCAACTCGGACCGCATCTGGCATCTGCGACCCATGTAGACGCCTATATTTCCACCTTCGCATTGGTGATGAACCCTGACAGCCTCGCCGACCTGCCCGAGGATCTGCAGTCCCTCATCCTGGAGTCGGTGCAGGGCCGTGAGGCCGAGATCGGCGGCATCTGGGACAACATCTCGACCGCCGGGCGCCAGATCCTCGCCGATGCCGGCGTCGAGATGATCGAGATGGAGGAGGCCGAACTCGACCGCCTGCGCGAGGCCGGCACGCGGGTGACCGATCGCTACATCGCCGAGCTGGACGGCAAGGACCTGCCGGGCAGCGATGTCTATGCGCTGATCCAGGAACTGATCGCCGAGGTTGGCCCAATCGGTGAGGGCTGCTGAGCAGGATGTCGCACCGACGGCGTTCTTCAGCGGCCATGATACTGGCGACGGTGGTTTCCACCGTCGCCGTGTTCTGCCTTGGATTCATAATGCTCATGATCGTTGCGGATGTGGCGCTGCGCGCGATCAATCCGGCGTGGCGCATCTTCGGAATGCTCGACTATGTCGAGTTCGCGCTCAGCTGGATGATATTCCTCGCTATCGCCACAACGATGCTCGCCCGCGCTTATGTGTCCGTTGATCTGATCGATTTGGTGCTGCGGGCGACGCCGCGGATGGTGTTGCGGGTGCTGGGACTATTGCTTGCGGTGGGCGTGCTTGCACTGACAGCCTGGCAAACCGTCCCACCCGCCCTTGATGCGCGCGACTGGGGCGACCGGACGCTCGATCTGGGGCTGCCGAAATTCTGGTACTGGGTGTCGATCTGGGTTGGTCTCGGAATTGCGGCCATAGGAGGGCTGCTGGCCATGCCCGACGAGATTGCAGAAAGCAGGCAGTTGCCGAAGCCGCCGGGATCCGACACCGGCGTGGAGCGGGAATAATGTCTGTGGTTTGTCTTTCGGGGATGCAGGTAGGCGCATGACGTCACAGACAATTGGACTGATCGCCTGCGGCGCGCTTGTCGCCATGATCTTCCTTCGCGTTCCCGTGGGCGCGGCTCTCCTGATCGTGGCGCTGACCGGCTATGCCGCTATCGGCGGTTGGGATCGTGCGCTGGTCACCCTCGGCTCAACGCCGTTCGACCTTGCGCAGGCCTATTCGCTTTCGGTGGTGCCGCTGTTTCTGTTGATGGGGGTGGTTGCGGCGCGCACCTCGATCGCGCGGGAACTCTTCGAAGCGGCCAATGCCGCTGTCGCCGGCCGACGGGGCGGGCTCGCCATGGCAACCGTCGGTGCCTGCGCAGGGTTCGGGGCGATCTGCGGCTCATCGCTGGCCACCGCCTCGACAATGGCGCGGGTCGCGATTCCAGAGATGCGTCGGCACGGTTATGCCGACACTGTCGCCGCGGGCATTGTCGCTTCAGGGGGCACACTTGGCATTCTGATCCCGCCCTCGATCGTGCTTATCATCTATGCCATCGCCGCGCAGGCAAGCGTGCCGGCGCTGTTTGCCGCTGCGCTGCTGCCCGGGCTCATGCTGGCCGGGCTGCATGTTGTGGTGATTGCACTGCACGCCCGTCTGCGTCCGAACGACATGCCGCCGGGCGAACGGCTGAACATTCGTGAGCGGCTGTGGGCGCTGGCCGGCGTCTGGAAGATGGTGCTCATCTTCGGCATCGTGATGGGCGGAATCTACGGGGGCTTTTTCTCGCCGACCGAGGCGGCTGCAGTGGGGGCCTTCTGCGCAATCTTGATTGGCTTCTCGACTCGCCAGCTTGACCTGCGCGGCTTGCTGGGCGCGATGCGCGAGACCGTGACCATCACCGGCACTTTGTTCTTTATCGTGCTGGGTGCGCTGATGTTTGGCTATTTCATGGTCCAGTCACGAATTCCCGCGACGCTCGGTGCCTGGATCACCGCTCAGGGCGTGGCGCCCTGGGTGGTGATGCTGTTCATCGTTGCAATCTACCTTATGCTCGGCTGCTTTCTCGACACGATCTCGATGGTGTTGATCACGGTGCCGGTGTTCCTGCCGATCGCGATCGAGGTTGGCTATTCGCCGATCTGGTTCGGCATCCTCGTGCTGATGGCCGCAGAGATAGGTCTGATCACGCCCCCGGTCGGGCTCAATATCTTTGTCATCGCTGCGCAGAGCCGCGACATCTCGATCGGCAGCATCTATCGCGGCATCATGCCCTTTCTGGCGGCGCACGCAATTGGTATCGGGCTTTTACTGGCATTCCCCGCGATCGCGCTTTGGTTGCCAAGCGTTCTCTACTGAAACCGCGCATTCAGCCTATCACCACCTCCAACCGGCCAAGCCCCGTGCCAGTCAGGCTAACCTGGTCGCCAGAGGATACCGGCGACACGCCTGCGGGCGTTCCGGTCATGATGACGTCGCCGGGATGAAGCGTGTAGTATGCTGACACCATCTCGATCAGTTCCGGAATCGAACGGATCAGAAGCCTGGTGTCCGATGCCTGCCGCGTTTCGCCGTTCACGGTGAGTTCAAAACCGATTGCACCCGGATCGGCGATCTCGTCGGCGGTGGTAAGCCAGGGGCCAAGCACGGCGAACCCGTCACAGGATTTGCGCAGCGAGCGCTCTTGTGTGCCGCGCACGGTCATGTCCAGGGCGAGCGCATAACCCGCGACATGTTCGAGCGCTGCCGCGGCAGACACGCGCCGGGCCGAGCGACCGATCACCACCGCGATCTCGGCTTCATGGTCCACCCGGCGGTCGGTGAAGGGCAGTTCCAGCACCGCACCATGCCCGGCAAGCGCAGACACGGCCTTCAGGAAACACCCCATCTGGTCGATCGGATGCACGACCGAGCCGTGGTGGATCCCGGAGTCTGTGTTCGCCTCTTCCAGATGGTCGTGATAATTCACCGGGGCGCCGATCACCTTCGAAGGCGCAGCCACCGGCGCGTCCAGTTGCAACCCTGCGATAGGCAGGCGCGGGGCGGAGGCCGCCAGTGCCTCGATCCGCGGACGAAGCGTGTCGAGCGCGGCAATCACCGGATCGCCTGCCGGTGGCACCCAATTCCAGCATGGCAGGCCGTCGAGCACCTCGGAGACGTCCGCCACCTCGTCGCCGAGCACCAGACCCAGGCGATTGCTGTTGAATCGGCAAAGCTTCATATGCGGTCTCCGGATGCTTCTTGTGGTGCCCGGGCAGGCAGGGACCACCCCGCCTGCCCGGCGCAGTGGTCACTCGTGGCTGTGCGTCCCCTCGATCTGGATCAGGATCTCCACCTCGTTGCCAACCCAGGGGCTGAAGGCGTCGATGCCGAAATCGCGCCGGTCGAAAACCGTACGCGCCTCGAAGCCGTCGATCTGGTACTGCCCGCTCAGATGCGGGACAGTGCCGTTGAACGTCACGTCGAAGGTCACCGGCAAGGTTTCCCCGCGAAGGGTCAGGTCGCCAGTCATCGTTCCCGTGTTTTCGCCAGTCTGGGCGATCTCGGTGCTGACGAACGTGATGGTCGGGTGGTTGATGACGTCAAGGAACGTAGCCGAGCGCGTGTAGTTGTCCCGGTAGTAGTGGTTCGAATCAAGGCTTGCGGCTTCGATCACGGCAGTTACTCGACTGTTCGAGACATCCTCGCGGTCGAATGCGAGCGTGACCTCGTTGATCTGCCGGAACTGGCCGATCACCTTGGATACGCCGCCATGCTCGATGAAGAAGTGCACCGATGTATGGCTTAGATCGACTTCGAGTTCCGGCGCCTCGGCCAGGGCGATCCCGGCAGGAACGGATATCAGCGCAGCCATGCCGATAGCGGCAAGCCCGTGGCGCAGGTCGGTTGGCAGATGTGTGCGAAAGATGGTCATGTTTCCTCCTCGAAACGAAAGCGCTTGCGAAATGCCCGGCGAAATCGTTGGTGGGTCGCCTCCCTGACCCGTTCCGTCGCATTCTGACGCCACGGCACCTGGAAACGTTAGCGAGCTAAGGAGATTTGGCAATGCAATTTTTCTGTCTGCCTTGCATCTTCGCGGATTCGGAGGCGGCGCCCGAGGTTGCGGCACCAACTCTGTCGTGGTGTGCTGCTTGCCGAGTTGCGCCGGCGCGGTCTACACTTGCTTTTGTGCAGTCAAATTCCGAATCGTTGACAAGGCCCATGGATGGTTGCTGAGCAGAACGAAGGGTCTGTCGCACCCGTCGCCTATGATGCGGTGTCGCGGACCCTGCACTGGAGTGTCGCTGCGCTGGTCATCGGCATGTATGTCCTGGGCTTCGGCGCGGTTGCCTGGCCAATGGAAACCGGGACCGACTTTGCCGTCAAGGCGACGCTTTTCAGTGCCCACAAGACGCTGGGAATCGTTGTGCTTGTGCTGGCGGTGGTGCGGATAGGCTGGGCCCTATCGACCACGGCGCCGGCACCGCTTGCGCAACATCCGCGCGCGTTGCGCTGGATGGCCGGCACGGTGCATTGGGCGCTCTATGTTGCGCTGCTTGCGGTGCCGCTTACCGGCTGGCTGCATCATGTCAGCAGCGAAGGCTTTGCACCGATCTGGTGGCCCTTCGGACAGTCCGTGTCGTTTGTGCCACGCGACGCGGCACTGTCGGCCACGTTTGGCAACATGCACTATGTCGCCAACAAGCTGCTCGCGGTTCTGGTGATCGGCCATGTCGGTGGCGCATTGCTGCATCATCTGCGCGATCGCGATGTCACGCTCTTGCGAATGCTTCGGGGCCGCGTGCCGCCCGCACCGACCGCCGCGCGCCCGGGGATTGCGTCACGGGCCCTGCCGGCGATGGGTCTGTGGGCAGTCGCATTGTCCCTCGGGCTTCTTCTTCCGCGCTCGGTTCCGGTTGCCGAGAGCGCGCTTGGCCCAGGTCAGGGGAACTGGGTGGTCGAGAGCGGTGAGCTTGCCTTGACCGTGACCCAGATCCGAGATCGGGTGACCGGGCGGTTCGGGCGCTGGACGGCAGATATCGCCTTTTCGCCAGAGCCGGTTGCCGGCCGCCACGGTCAGGTGCGGGTAGAGATCGACGTGACCAGCCTTACAATGGGTGCTGTCACCTCCGATGTTCTGGCCCCCGAATTCTTTGATGCGCGGAACCATCCGCTTGCGGTCTTCGAGGCCACTATCGAGCCCGATCCGGAGCGCGGCTATGTTGCCGACGGTCATCTGACGCTCAAGGGCGTGACAGTGGCGGTTCGTCTGCCCTTCGCGTTGGAAATCGAGGACGACACCGCCCACATGACCGGCGGCGTAGTGCTGGATCGCCGCCATTTCGGGATCGGCCCCAACTACCCCGACGAAGCAACGGTCGGCTTTTCCGCCGAGGTTGCAGTAACGCTCAACGCAAGCCGACGCGTGGAAGACTGACACCGACAGCGGACAGCGTCTTTGAAGCCTGGGAGGCTGATCCAACGATTTGACGGTGCGATCTTTTCCGGGGAATGCAAGGAAGCGATCTGCAGCAGCGATAGCGGGACATTTGCGATGGTGAAAGCGAGCGGTTCAGCGCGGCGCTGAAGGAGGAGAAAAAAGCGCTGAAGCCGTTGGTGCTCGATACACATATTTCGCAGGCATATCAAAGTCCGGACAAGTTTTGGTTGAAGGCACGCTTGCAGCGCGTATGCTCCACCTGTGCGACTGGCGTGCCCGGTACGGGGCGGCAAAGAGGTGCGGCTTGTTCCCATCCGGCATGGGCCGCCGGCAAAGGTGATCGAGGCGGCCCATGACGCAGGCGCTGACACTGACCTTGCGCAATACGCTGGACGAGATCCCGCGTATCGGTCAGGCGGTGGAAGGGTTTTTCGACAGGCATCGCTTGCCGCAGCGCGCCTGCATGCATCTGACCGTTGCCCTGGATGAACTGGCGACCAATGCCATTTCCTACGGGTTCGAGCCGGGAACTGATCGCCCTGACGCCGTGCGGGTGACGCTGGAACTCAGGGAGAGCGAAATCCTGGCGATGATCGAGGATTGCGGCAAACCATTCGACCCGCTTTCGGTGCCGGAGCCCGATACAACGCTTGCAGTCGATGAGCGGGCCATCGGCGGGCTGGGGGTTCATTTCGTGCGCGAGTTCATGGACGAGGTCACTTATGAGAGGATGGATGGCCTGAACCGGATTCGCATGCGAAAGCGGTTGGCCGATGACTGACTAACCTGAAGGTCCCATGGGCCGAAAGTGCTATCAATGAAAGGTAAGGCAAGTGTCCGACAACCTCAGCTTCACACTGGAACGCAACGGTTCAATGGCGGTCGTCGGTGTGGCCGGCCGTATCGATAGTTCGACATCGGGCCTGTTCGAGGAGCAGATGGAAACCGTCTTTGCCGATTCACCCGATGCAGTTGTCATCGATCTGGAAAAGCTGGACTACATGAGCAGCGCCGGGCTGCGCGTATTGCTCATGGCGGCAAAACGCACCAAGGCCCAGGGGCGGCGACTGGTGCTGTGCGGGCTTTCACCCAATATCCGCGAGGTGTTCGATATCAGCGGCTTTTCGGCAATCTTCGAGATCGCGGACAGTCGCGGCGAGGCCCAGACAAGGGCGCAGGCATGAGAACGTCGCAAGGGATAGGTGGCTGAGCGCATGTTCAGATCGCTCCGGTTTCAGCTTTTTCTGGGCATCTTCGTCATCCTGCTGGGCGCGGGCGGCATCATCATGGTGTCCACCCAGCAGCAGATGGAGCAGGCGCTGATCGACGCCGAGAACCGCGCCGCCCGCAACGTGCTGAACCTGATCGAATTGCAGGTCTCCAACCGCTACCGCGAGCTGCTGATGGAGAAGGTTCGCATCGTCGCCGAGCGGCGCAGCACGCTGGAGCAGTTGGGCAACGTGATCACGGCCACCTTCCAGGCTTACGAACGTCTGGTCGAGCGCGGCTATGCCAGCCAGCAAGAGGCGCAGTCGCTGGCGCTGGAATGGGCCTCGCGGATGGATCTGGGGGGCTCGGCCGACGCATTCGCCATGACGCGTGCAGGCCATCTGATCGCCCATCGTGAGCGGCAGATGATCGGGCGGAACCTGGGCGCCTTGCCGGATCTGAAGGGACGCAGCATTCTCGAGGCCGTCGAAGAGGGCATCACCAATTTCGGCTATGCCTATGTGATCTATGAAGACGAGGTGGCGCCCGCCGGTGCGGATGATGGCCGGCGCTTTGCGTATTTCATCGATGTGCCGGAGTTTGATCTCTATATCGGCATCTCCGATCAGATCGGAGATGTGGAACGCTATGTCGAAACGGGTGTCGCGGCCACGATCGAGGTGCTCGCCGAGTCGGTCGGTCAGGTGCAGGTTGTCGAAACCGGCTTCGTGTTCATCTTCGACAGGGATCTGCAGACGGTTACCCCCCCGGCCGACTGGGCTTCGGCCATGGTCGGGCAAAGCGACGGGCAGACCGGCCAGCCGATCATGGAGATGTTTCGCGATGCCGGTCAGCGCGGCGATGGCGAGGCGATTCATTACACCGCGCAACTGCGCGGCGGGCCGCTGGATATGGAAGCCTATGTCAGCTATTTCCGTCCGTTGGGGTGGTATATCGCCAGCACCGTGCCTTCGACCGAGATTTCCGCCCCGGCACGCGCGCTGGTTCAGCGACAAGTGCTGATCTTTGCCCTGGTATTGGGCGCATCGCTGCTGCTGGCATGGCTCTTCGCCTACAAGATTACCGGGCCGCTGCAACGCCTTGCCGCCTATGCCATGCAGTTGCCGACGCAGGATTTTACCAAAGCGGGCGAAGGGTCAGGCGCCCTGCGCAGCCTGGCGCGCGCTCAATCCGAGGTGGGCGGGCTGGCACGGGCCTTTGGATTCATGGAAGGCGAGTTGCGCCAGAACATCCAGGCGCTGCTCATTACCACGCGCGACAAGGAGCGTATCGAAAGCGAGTTGAACATCGCGCAGAACATCCAGCGCGGGTTGTTGCCGAAGATCTTCCCGCCTTTCCCGGACTGCCCGCAGATCGATCTGCACGCCGCACTTTACCCGGCGCGACATGTGGGCGGCGATCTCTTCGATTTCTATTTTCTCGATGAGCACCGGCTTCTGTTTACCGTTGGCGACGTTGCCGACAAGGGTGTGCCATCGGCGCTGTTCATGGCCATCACCAAGACGCTGGTGAAATCGGCCAGCGGGCAGGATGCCGATCCGGCGACAATGATGGAACGGGTGAACAACGATCTGAGCGCCGACAATCCCAGCGCCATGTTCGTGACGCTGCTCATCGGCATACTGGACATACGAAACGGCCGAATCGAATACGTCAATGCCGGGCAGAACCCGCCTATCCTGTTGCCCGCCGATGGCAAGGAGCCAAGCTTCATTCGCGAGATCAGTGGCCCGCCCGGCGGTGCGATCGAAGGAGTGAGCTACCGTCACCTCAGCTTGCAGCTTGACCCGGGGGATACGCTGGTTGTCTTTACTGACGGCATAACCGAGGCGATGAACCTGGCCAATGAGGAATATGGCAACGACAGGCTGCTGGCGCTGTGCGGCCGGTTGCGCGGCGAGAGCGCCGAGCACATGGTCGCCACCGTGGTCGAGGATGTGAACCGCCATTCCGGCGAGGCCACGCAATCGGACGATATCACGCTGTTGTGCCTGACATGGCGGAATGTTTCGCTACAAACGGCGAAGGTTGTATGATGCCATGGCGATACGCCGCATGATCAGGGAGAACCGAAGATGACGGGAATTGCCTTCTTGCGCCGGTGGCCGGCCTTGCTGGTGTCTTTCCTTCTTGCCGCGGTGCTGGCGGTACAGGCCTCAGCGGCAGATGCCGACTATCCCACCTCCCCGCGGCTGAACGATGACGGAGAGCGCTGGCGGCTGGGGTATCTGGAAGGCGGCCAGTATGTCGACTACGAAACCATCACCAAGGCCACTGTTCGCGGGCTCATGCAACTTGGCTGGATCGAACCGGCCGAGCTTCCCGAAGAGCAGGGCAGCGAGCCGGGCGAATTCTGGCGCTGGTTCGCTGACAATCTGCAAAGTGACTACATCGAATTCGTCGCCGATGCTTATTACACCGCAGGCGATTTCGACAGCGATGAACGCCCGGTCACCCGCGATGCAATCGTGGAGCGGCTGACAGGGCAGGGGGATATTGACCTGGTTATCGCCATGGGCACATGGGCGGGGCAGGATCTGCGCATCGAGGGGTTGGGCGTTCCGGTCATCGTGGGTTCAACCAGCGATCCGATCGGTTCCGGTATCATCGACAGCGCCGAAGACAGTGGCATGGACCATCTGCACGCCAGGGTGGAGCCGGAACGCTACCAGCTTCAGGTCCGGCTGTTCCAGGACATCATCGGCTTCGAGCGTCTGGGAATCGTCTATTCCGACACTCGTGAAGGGCGCACCTATGGCGGCGTCGATGCTGTCGAGGAGGTCGCCGCCGAGCGCGGTTTCGAGATCGTTTCGTGCAACGCGCCCTATTCCGGCCTGCCGCAGGAAGAGGTGGAGCGCAATGTCATCGACTGCTATTCCGAGATCGCCGATCAGGTTGATGCCATATATGTCACCGTTCATCGTGGCATTACCGAGCGATCGCTTGGCCCCATCATGGACGTGATCAACCATAATCTGGTGCCGACCTTCTCCATGCTGGGCTCCAGCGAGGTGCAGCGTGGCGTGCTGATGAGTATCGCGCAGGCGGATTTCTCGTTTGTCGGAATGTTCCATGCCGAGACCATCGCGCGCATTCTCAACGGGGCGTTGCCGCGCGATCTGGAACAGGGCTGGAGTTCGCCGCCCAAGATAGCGCTCAACCTGGCGGCGGCCGAACGTATCGGATTTGATCCGCCGGTCGATCTGCTGCTTGCAAGTGACGAGATATATGATTCCATCCAGCGGCCAGGTGGCGGTGACTGACCAATAGGGGCCCGTTGCTCGAAATCCATGTCGCTTGCCGTAAAGCGGGTGGCTGGCGCAGGCGGATGCATCGAGGCTGAATGTGGTTTGCCTGCCAGATCACGGCTCGGAGGGGCCGTGCTGGGGCTTCAGCCGACGTTCCACGGACTGGGCTTTCACCACGGCAGACAGAGCTGTCGAGCCGCGTTCGTTCCGGCAATCCGAAGCCATGCAGAGAGGGGCACCGCGCTAGGCGACTGAGATGCCGGTCGCGGACATTACTTCCTATCCGGCCTCGATTTTGCTGGCAGCATGTGGCGCATTGAAGAAACCTGTTTTCACCAGCTTCCAGGAATTGCGGCCCAAGGAAGTAGTACCATAGGTCGAGCACGGATGATCTTGTTGATGCCACCAGCTCCACGGTGGATCAACAACGCCCATGCATCATTGGTACGGAAATAGCCCCATACCTGATACCCGGTCAGCGGCTGAAGCTGTCCGGCCTTGGCCTCGGCCAGAACGTCATCATCCGTGATAACGTGCGTGGGCTTGCGACCAACGAAATTGCCGGCAGGCTTGGATGCCATGTAGGCGGTCCAGTCGGCCTTTACGGCGATCGTATTGGCGTTGGCCGGATCGGAATCTGTGCCGATATGCGCAACGCTGGGCGCACCGGTAGTGTTGATGAAACGGCACAGGATGCATCCGGACATAGGCCCGGTCAGCACGCCATGGGCTCCGATGGCGCAGCGCGTGATTGCCCCCGGCCAATATTTCAGAAAACGAAAGGTCCATGGTTGCCCGCCCCCCCCGCCACTTGTGTTCGTGAGAACGACACTGCTTGACCAATGGGCGTCTTGCCCGCGCTTGATCCCGCGATCCAGCGTGCTGCGGTTCTGCACCGTGGTGCCTTGATCGAGATTGTACCGAAAGTATTTCCCGATATTCTGAGCTGGGTTCATAGTTCCGGTCCTCTCCGTTGATCGCTGAACGATTGGGCTAGAGGCCATGAGATTGGCACCGGAATCCCCATAGTGGCCCGCCGGCTTGGGAAGGATCGCCCGATTTTGCTTAGCGATCAAGTGTATCGTGCCACAAATGGTATTCGGTGGCCTCCGCAACGTCAGGATCTCGGCGGATCGTATTGCGAAGGCGCGGTGCCTCCTGGTGGTGAACCGCCCCGGGTTTCCGAGAGGCTTCTTTGTTCAAAACCTACGCGGCTTTT
>JAFIEG010000145.1 GCA_020832665.1 Pararhodobacter sp.
CCCGCCCCCCCCCCCCCCCCCCCCCCCCCCCCCCCCCCCCCCCCCGCACCAACTCACACCGGCAGCAGCGCCACTGCAATGCGCCGCCCCTCGGACAGAAGCACGTTATAGGTCCGGCAGGCGGCGGGCGAGGCCATGATCTCTACCCCCAGCCCGGCCGCTTCCAGCCGCTCGCGCAGCGCGCCGGGCAGCGGCGCGATCTCGGGCCCAGTGCCGATGAAGAGCACATCCACCTGTCCGGCCAGCGCCAGCAGGGTCTCGCCATCTTCATAGCCGCCCCAGGGCTGCACATGGCCGGGCGCAATCAGCACCGGCGCTTCATGCGCCTCACCGGCCAGCCGAAAGAAGCCGGGGCCATAGCCCTCGATGGGTTGCGCCTCGCCGAAATCGATCTCGTTCAACCGCATGGCCGCCTCACGAGGTGGAAAACTGCGTGCCGCCCTTCTTGCCGCCCTGGTCGGAATCGCCGCCCTTCGACCAGTCGCGCGTCACCCCCAGCCGCTTGACCACCACGGCAGCCACGAACACCGACGACCAGGTGCCCACGATCACGCCCCACATCATGGCAAAGACGAAACCGCGGATCACGTCGCCGCCCAGGATGAACAGCGACAACAGCGCCAGCAGCGTGGTTACCGAGGTAATCACCGTGCGCGACAGCGTCTCGTTGAGCGACAGGTTGAAGACATCGATCAGCGGGCGCTTCTTGTACTTGATCAGGTTCTCGCGCATGCGGTCGAACACCACCACCGTGTCGTTGAGCGAATAGCCCACGATGGTCAGGATGGCGGCGATGATCGCCAGGTCGAAGCGGATCTGCAGCGCCGCGAACAGCCCGATGGTAAGCACCACGTCATGCACCAGCGCCGCCACCGCGCCCAGCGCGAACTGCCACTCGAAGCGCAGCCAGATATAGAACAGCACCGCCGCCAGCGCCGAGACCACGGCGATGATCGCGGCGCGGATCAGCTCGCCCGAAACCTTGGGCCCCACCGATTCGACCGCCGAGAAGCTCAGCGTCGCATCGACCTCGCGCAGCGCCCGCTCGACCTCGGCCAGCACCGCGGGCGGCACCGATTCGGCGCCCTCCTGCGCCTGGATACGGACCATGGCGACATGCTGATCATCACGAAAGGTGGGATCATAGACCTGTGAAATCGCGACATCGCCCAGCTCCAGCGGGGCGATGGCGGCGCGATAGGCACCCACATCAACCGGCTGGCGCGCCTCGGTCCTGATCGAGGTGCCGCCGCGGAAATCGATGCCGAAATTCAGCCCCATGACCAGAAAGGCAATCACCGCCGCCACCATCATCGCCAGCGAGAAGCTGAAGGTGATGCGCCAACTGCCCAGGAAGTCGAATGTCGTGTCCTTGGGGACGAGTTTGAGTTTCATGGGCAGCGCTCCTCAGATCTCGAAGGTCTTGGGGCGGCGGCGCTCGAACCAGAATACCAGCATCAACCGCGTGACGAAGAGCGCCGTGAACACCGAGGTGATGATGCCCAGACCCAGGGTGACGGCAAAGCCGCGCACCGGCCCCGAGCCCAGCGCAAACAGGATGCCGGCGGTGATGAAGGTGGTGATATTGGCGTCCAGAATTGCCGACAGCGCCTTTTCATAGCCCAGCTCGATGGCTCGCGCCGGGCCGCGCGCGGTGCGCAACTCCTCGCGTATTCGCTCGAAAACCAGCACATTGGCATCGACCGCCATGCCGATGGTCAGCACGATCCCGGCGATGCCCGGCAGCGTCAGCGTGGCGCCGATCAGCGACAGCAGTGCAAAGATCATCGCCACATTCAGCAAGAGCGCAATATTGGCGATCAGCCCGAAGAAGCCGTAGCTGAGCATCATGAAGCCCAGCACCGCGGCCATCGCCACCAGCGCGGCGACCTGGCCGGCATCGATGCTGTCCTGGCCCAGTTCGGGGCCGATGGTGCGCTCTTCGAGAAAGATCATCTCGGCGGGCAGCGCGCCCGAGCGCAGCATCACCGCCAGCTGCGTGGTCTCTTCCACGGTAAAGCGCCCGGTGATGATGCCCGAGCCGCCGGGGATATGGCTCTGGATCACCGGCGCCGAGATCACCTTCCCGTCGAGCACGATGGCAAAGGGGTTGCCGATATTCTCGGCCGTATAGACCCCAAAGGCGCGCCCGCCCGCCGGGTTGAAGCGGAAGCTGACGGCGGGGCGGTTGTTCTGGTCGAAATCGGGCTGGGCATCGACAAGCTGCTCGCCGGTCACCACCGGGGTCTGTTCGAGAATGTAGTAGCGGCCATCCTCGTCATCCGAGGGGTAGATCACCTGGCGCGGTTCGGGCACGGTGTTCGCATCCGAGGTCACATCGACCACCGGGTGAAAGGTCAGCCGCGCTGTGGTGCCGATCAGGTCCTTCAACTCCTGCGCCGAGCCCACGCCGGGCACCTGGATCAGAATGCGGTCGGCGCCCTGGCGCTGGATGGTGGGCTCGCGCGTGCCGGCCTCGTCCACCCGGCGGCGGATGATTTCCAGCGACTGGCGCATGGTGCGCTCGTCGGTGGCCAGGCGCTCGGCCTCGGACAGGGTGACGATGATCTCATCGCCATCGAGGCGCACCTCGAGATCGCGCGCGCCGACGCCGGTCAGCGTCTGCACGGGCCGGGCAATGGCGCTCACCGTCTCCAGCGCGTGCTGCAGCCCGTCGGGGTTGGAAACCGCCACGCGCAGCACGCCGGCATCGTCCGAGGGCATGCGCCGCACATTGCCGACGATCTCGCGCTCACCGCGCAGCCGGTCGCGCACCTCGGGCCACAGCCCGTCGACGCGGTCGGCATAGACATCGGAAACCTGCACCTCGGCCAAGAGATGCGCCCCGCCGCGCAGATCGAGGCCCAGATTGACCAGCCGCGAGGGTGCCCATTCCGGCCACAATGAGCGCTCGGCGCGCAGCTCGGGCGTGTCCTCGCCGGCCTCAATAAGGGCGACTGCGTCATTGTGCCGCTCGGCCCTGTCATAGAACAGGTTGGGCAGCGAGAAGGCCAGTCCCGACAGGCAGACCAGGATGATCAGCAGGCGTTTCCAGAGAGCGATTTGCAGCATTGCGGGGCCTTGCTTGTATCGTGCCGACGGGTTGCCGGCGGCGGCAGGCGGCGCGGACTGACCCGAAGGGCCACCCCGCCGCCGCCGCGCCGCGGCAGGGTCATTCCTTGACCGGCTCGGTCTTCGAGGTGACGGCGGTGATGGTCTGCTTGACGACGCGCACCTTGACGCCATCGGCAATCTCGACCTCGACCTCGCCATCCTCCTTGACCTTGGTCACCTTGCCGATGACGCCGCCGGCGGTGATCACCTGATCGCCGCGCCGCAGTGCCTCGACCATGGCGCGATGCTCCTTCATCTTCTTCTGCTGCGGACGGATCAGCAGAAACCACATGATGGCGAAGATCAGGATGAAGGGAATGAGGGTGGAGATCAGGCCGGGCGCATCGCCGGCAGCCTGGGCATAGGCGGGTGTGACGAACATCGAGTCCTCATGCGAGATGGCAGCGCGGGCAGCACCCGGCCGGATTGGCGCGCACCCTATATGCGGGGCAATGCAAGTTCAAGCGCCGCACTTGGGCACAATGGCCGCCTATGACGGGCAATTGACGCGCCGCGCGCCGCCGGGTCCTCGCGCAAGCAAGCAAACGCCAGGCAGGGGGCGCGCGGGCGGGGCATCGAACCCCACCGCGCGCACCCGGCACGGGC
>JAFIEG010000146.1 GCA_020832665.1 Pararhodobacter sp.
GTTACTCACCCGTCCGCCGCTAGGACCGAAGTCCTCGCTCGACTTGCATGTGTTAGGCCTGCCGCCAGCGTTCGTTCTGAGCCAGGATCAAACTCTCAAGTTGAAAGCCCCGAAAGGCTATCCTTGACGAGCGAACCTCTGCACATCTCCAGTTGCGCTACCGCTTCGCTACTTGAGCGCGGGAAAGCTCGCGCCACCCAACCCAAGAAACCGAAACAGAAAATCACAACCAGAAGTCATCTGTTTGATATGTGCTCCAGTTCCATCGGAACCAGAACCCACCAAACAGTGAAGCTGACACTCTCATCATCGGACAGCCAAAGCCACCCTAAAGAGCCGATATGCAAACGTCCGATCCATCGAAACAGACCAAACCGCCCGCATATCCCTTCTTCAACCAGCAATGTCAAAAAGCAACCAAAGACACAAACCAACAGCGCGCCAATATCTCAGCGCAACCGCCAGAACCATCTCCGGAAATCCGCAGAACCAAGCTCAACACCAGGCCCCGCAAAAACCAGCAACACATCCGCGCCGCCGGTGAAGCGCTATCTAGGCAACACAAACAAAACACGCAAGAGGGAAAACGACCCCGGCGGGAAAAAAACGCCATAATCCCCGCGCGGGCAACTCATATGATTGATTTTCAAGCTATTTTTCTGCCGGCCCACGCCTGAAAGGGGATTCTCTAGTGCTTGTGGCTGCGCCGGCGGGAACCGCTAGATGATCGGTTGCGGTGGAGAAGGACGCCTGCCGGGAATGTGCGGCGGGCCAAAATGCGAACGGCGGCCCCGAGGGACCACCGCGCCAAAGCCTGGGTGAGTCGCCCCGTTCAGCCCAGCTGCGGGTCGATTCCCTTGCAGGCATCGACCAGCCCGCGCACCGCCGTGACCGACTTGTCGAACATCGCCTGCTCGGCCGGATCGAGCTTGATGTCGACCACCTTCTCGATACCGTCCTTGCCGATGATCGTGGGCACGCCGACATAGAGCCCGTCGAGCCCGAACGGGCCCTTGCACCAGGCGGCGCAGGGCAGCAGGCGCTTCTGGTCGCGCAGATAGGATATGGCCATCTCGATGGCTGAAGTGGCGGGCGCATAAAAGGCCGAACCCGTCTTGAGCATGCCGACGATCTCGGCGCCGCCATCGCGGGTGCGCTGGACGATCTCGTCGAGTCGCTCCTGCGTTGTCCAGCCCATCTTGACCAGATCGGGCAGCGGGATGCCGGCGACGGTGGAATAGCGCGCCAGCGGCACCATGGTGTCGCCATGCCCGCCCAGCACAAAGGCGGTGACATCGCGCATCGACACGCCGAATTCCAGCGACAGGAAGTGGCGAAAGCGCGCCGAATCCAGCACACCGGCCATGCCCACAACCTTGTTGTGCGGCAGGCCCGAATATTCACGCAGCGCCCAGACCATCGCATCGAGCGGGTTGGTGATGCAGATGACGAAGGCATCGGGGGCATGTTCACGGATACCCTCGCCCACCGCCTTCATGACCTTGAGGTTGATGCCCAGAAGGTCATCGCGGCTCATCCCCGGCTTGCGCGGCACGCCGGCGGTGACGATGCACACATCGGCATCGGCGATATCGGCGTAATCCTGCGTGCCCTTGAGTGCGGCGTCGAAGCCCTCGGATGGCCCCGATTCGGCGATGTCGAGCGCCTTGCCCTGGGGAATGCCCTCGGCGATGTCGAACAGCACGATATCGCCTAGCTCCTTGATCGCGGCCAGATGGGCGAGCGTGCCGCCGATCTGGCCCGCGCCGATCAGCGCGATTTTCGGTCTGGCCATGATTGTCTCCGGTCAGGTGAATGTCGCGCCTTGGGTAAGGCCAACGCGCCGCCCGTGCAAGGGTCACGCGGCGGTGAAACCGGCGCGAGGGCGGTGTTAGCGTTGACGCCGGGCAATCTGGAGGCCACGCACACTCTGCGTTGCAGCAAATCGCCTCTTGCGGTTCATGTCGGATGATGGTGGTTTGCGCGCAAGATTGTTTCGCTGGAGGGAATCATGGACAACCGCCCCTTTCGCTCGGTGCTCTACATTCCCGGCTCGAAGGAGCGTGCACTGGAAAAGGCGCGCACACTGGCCGCTGATGCCATCATCTTCGATCTGGAAGACGCCGTTGCCGCCGGCGAGAAGCACAATGCCCGCGAATTGCTGGCGCGGGTGCTGGGCGAGGCCGATTACGGGCCGCGCGCGAAGCTGGTGCGCATAAACGGATTCGATACCGAATGGGCCGAGGCCGATCTGGAGGTGATCGCACAGGCGCGCCCCGAGGCGATCTTGCTGCCCAAGGTGGGGTCGGCGGCGGATGTGCTGGCGCTGGCCGAACGGCTGGAGCGGCGCGCCGAGACCGCCGAGACCCTCATCTGGGCGATGATGGAAACCCCGCAGGGCATCATCAACGCCGCCGAGATCGCCGCCGCGCCGCGCATGGCGGGTTTCGTGATGGGCACCAACGATCTGGCCAAGGAGCTGAACTGCCGCTACCGCGCCGACCGGCTGGCGCTGCAACATGCGCTGCAGGCCTGCCTGATGGCGGCGCGCGCGCAGGGGCTGGTGGCGGTGGACGGGGTCTATAACGCCTTCAAGGACGAGGACGGGCTGCGCGCCGAATGCGAGCAGGGCCGCGATCTGGGTTTTGACGGCAAGACGCTGATCCACCCCGCGCAACTGGCGATTGCCAACGAGGTCTTCGCGCCCGATGCCGCCGCCATCGAACTGGCACGCCGGCAGATCGAAGCCTTCGAAGAGGCCGAGGCGCGCGGCGAGGGCGTGGCGGTTGTGGATGGCAGGATCGTGGAAAACCTGCATATTGTTACGGCGCGGGCGGTGCTGGCGCGCGCCGCGGCGATTGAACGCTTGCAGGAGGCGATGTGACATGGGGTATGTGCTGCTGATTGCCGGGGTGGCGCTGTGGTCGGGGGCGCATCTGTTCAAACGCCTGGCGCCGGTACGCCGCGCGGCGATGGGCGATTCGGCCAAAGGGCTGGTGGCGGCGCTGTCGCTGCTGGCCATCGTGATGATGATCTTCGGCTATCAATGGGCGCCGACGGTCAGGCTTTGGTATCCGCCGCCCTTTCTGACGCATGTCAACAATCTGCTGATGGTGCTGGCCTTCTACCTGTTCGCCGCCTCCATCCTGCAGACCGGCATCACCAGGCGCATCCGCCATCCGCAACTGACGGCGGTGAAGACCTGGGCGCTGGGGCATCTTCTGGTGAAGGGCACGCTGGAGGGGCTGATCCTGTTTGGCGGATTGCTGGCCTGGGCGGTGGTGGCGGTGATCATGATCAACCGCGCCCAGCGCCACTGGGACCGCCCCGCCCCCGCCGGCTGGCCGCGCGAGGCGGCGGCGGTGGTGATCGCGCTCATCGCCACCTATCTGGTGGGCCAGATCCATGCCTGGCTGGGCGTGTGGCCCTTCGCGTGAGTGCGATGAAGCTTTACCGGCTGCTCACCGGCGACGATGATGCCGCCTTTTGCCACAAGGTCAGCGCAGCGTTGAACAAGGGCTGGGCGCTGCATGGCGCGCCCGCCTATGGCTTTGATGCCGCGCGCGGGGTGATGCGTTGCGCGCAGGCGGTGGTGAAGGACGTGCCGGGCGAATACGGCCCGGAGATCAGGTTGGGGGATCAGTGGGGGGGGGGGGGGGGGGGGGGGGGGGGGGGGGGGGGGGGGGGGGGGGGGGG
>JAFIEG010000053.1 GCA_020832665.1 Pararhodobacter sp.
GGGGGGCGGGCGGGGGGGGCCCGGGGCGGGGGGGGGGGGGGCCCCGCCCCCCCCCGGGGGGGGGGGGGGGGGGGGGGGCTGCCCGTGCTGGCGCACGGGCGAGTATTCGCGTTAAAATATCCGAACCGATCAACCGAATCCGCTATCAATCCTTCCCAAACCCGACGCGGATGGTCCCAAGCGCTCCGAAATCGGCCTCGAAACGGCTGCCCGGTGGCGCCTCGACGGGGCGGATGAACGAGCCCGAAAGCACGATATCGCCCGCCGCCAGCCCCTGGCCGTATTGCGCCAGCCGGTGCACCAGCCAGACGATGCCCATTACCGGATCATCCAGCACCCCGGCACCAAGCCCGGTCTCCTCGACCACCCCGTCGCGGCGCAGGATGGCGCCCAGCCAGCGCAGATCGATCGCGCGCGGCTCGGGCAGCGCGCGCCCCAGCACCAGCCCGGCATTCGCGGCATTGTCGGCGATGGTGTCACCCACGCGCCGGGGCTGACCAGTTTCGGGGTCGGCGCGCAGGATGCGGGTGTCGAGTATTTCCAGCGCCGGGGCGATGGTGCTGGTGGCGTCGAGTACCGCCGCGCGCGTTACATCGCCGCCTGCGAGCGCCGCGCCCATGCGAAAGGCGATCTCGGCCTCGACGCGCGGCGCGATGAAGCGCCCGGCGGGCACCTCGGCGCCGTTTGCGAACAGCATGTCGTCGAACAACACGCCAGAATCGGGCGTGTCGATGCCCAGCGCCTGCTGCATCGCGCGCGAGGTAAGCCCGATCTTCCAGCCGATCTGCCGCCTGCCGGCTTCACGCTTGCGCGCCACCAGCGCCGCCTGCACGGCGTAGGCGTCATCGAGCGTCATGCCCGGATGGGCGCGGCTGAGAAGGCCGATCTGCCGCCCCTCGGCCTCGGCGCGAAAAAGCGCCTCGGCGGCCGCCTGAATCTCGTCCGGCTTCATTCGTCTTCCACCCGGTTGCGCAACAGCCCGATCCCCTCGGCCTCGACCTCGACCACATCGCCGGGCTTCAGCCAGACCGGCGGATCAAGCCGCGCCCCCGCCCCCGTCGGCGTGCCGGTGACGATGATATCGCCCGGCACCAGCGTGGTGAAGGTGCTGACATAGGCGATCAGCCGCGCCGTCGGAAAGATCATGCGCCCGGTGCGGTCTTCCTGCCGGATCTGGCCATTGACGCGCGTCACCAGAGCGATATCGGCGATCTGCGCGGGGTCGGTGAAGGGCACCAGCCAGGGCCCCATCGCGCCCAAGCGGTCCCAGTTCTTGCCCTGGGTGACGTTGAACTTGGCATGGCGCACCCAATCGCGGATCGTGCCCTCCATGCACAGCGTCAGCGCCGCGACATGATCCAGCGCGCGCGCCTCGTCGATCCGCCGCCCGCCGCGACCGATCACCACCGCGATCTCGCCCTCGTAATCGAGCTGCTCGCTTTCCGGCGGGCGCAGCAGCGGCGCCTCATGCCCGGAAAAAGAGCGCGCGAAGCGGATGAACAGCGAGGGGTTGGGCGGCGCCTCCTGCCCGTCGCGGTATTCGGCGTTGCGATCGGGGTAGTTGACGCCCACACAGATGATCTTCTCGGGCTCGGGCAGCGGTATGTCCCACGCGAAACTGCCCGTCGGATGCGTCACCGCCTGCCCCTTCGCGGCCTCGGCAAGGCTTTCCAGCGCGCCGGCCTCGATCACCTGGCGCAGGCCGGGCCATTGCGGGAAGTGCTGATCAAGCGCGATGATGCCGCCCTCGCCCACCGCGCCGTATCGCCGGCAGCCTGCGGCGCGGATGGTGGCAAACCGGGTCGTCATCGCCTTTATCCCTCCTTCGTTTCTTGCTTCATGCGGCTGTCGGCGCGTGCCGGGGGGTTCAAAGGGGGCCATGTGCCCCCCTTTGCCGGTTCACGGCGCCACGATGGGCTGAGCCTTGAGATCGGATTCGCGCACCGGCGCGCCGGCCAGTCGTGAGCCCTCCTCGAACCATGATCGCGGCGCCGGCGCGCCCCACAGCGTCTGGCGCTGCGGGTCCTTCAGATCCCAGCGGATCGGCTCGTGGTCGGGGTCAACCGTCTGATAATCCGAGCAATAGATCTCAGTTCTGTGGCCATCGCCGTCGCGGATATAGAGAAAGAACGCATTTGATATGCCATGCCGGCCGGGGCCGCGCTCGATATTGGGCAGGTATCCGCTGGTGGACATCAGATCGAGCAGATCGATGATGTTGAGCGGCGTCGGCACCCAGAAAGCGGTATGGTGCAGCCGCGGCCCGGTGCCGTTGGTAAACGCTATATCGTGCACGCCGCCCTTGCGGTGCATCCACACCGCCCAGTTGCGCCCGGTCTCGGCATCCTCGGTGTATTCGGTGACGCGAAAGCCCATCTCGGCATAGAAGGCCACCTGCGCATCGACATCGGGCGAGAACAGGTTGAAATGATCAATGCGCAGCGGCTTCGCACCATGATAGTGGCGGTACTGCTGATGAATCGGCGCCAGCCTGTCCATCTTGCAGTAGAATTCCAGCGGCACGCCCCAGGGGTCACGCGCGGCCAGCACCCGACCCATGAAGGGCCGCTCGACCCATTCGGCGGGCAGGCCCTTGCCGCGAAACCACGCCTCGGCGCGCTCGAGATCCGCCTCATCCCAAAGCTTGAAGCCCAGCCGCGCCACCTCGCCGGGTTTGTCCTCGCTCAGGATCAGTGAGTGATGCCCGCGCTCTTCCATCGCGCGCAGGTAAAGCCGGCCCGGCGCTTCATGGCTGATCTGCATTCCCAGCGTATCGACATAGAAGCCGCGCGCCCAGGCCAGGTTGGACACGCCCAGCTCGACATGGCTGAGCCGCACGATGTTGAAGGGCGGGTATAGATTGGGGACGGGGATGGCCATGGCGTTATCCTCTCCTTTGCGCGGCGCGGGCGGTCCAGCAGGCTGGCGGGCTTCAGCCACCCAGCTTCGGTATCTGGTGCGCGCCGAGCGCCAGCGCGACATTCTTGGTTTCCATGTAGAATTCGAACGACCAGTCGCCGCCATCGCGCCCGATGCCGCTGGCCTTGACCCCGCCAAAGGGGGTGGGCAGGTGGCGCACATTCTCCGAATTGACCCAGATCATGCCCGCCTCCAGCCGCTCGGACACCCGCAGCGCGCGGCTCAGATCATTGGTCCAGACATAGCCGGCCAGCCCGTAGGCCACGCCATTGGCCATCGCCAGCGCCTCGTCTTCATCGCCAAAGCGCAGCGCGGTCAGCACCGGGCCGAAGATTTCTTCCTGCGCGATGCGCATGTCCGGCCGCGCCCCGGTGAACAGCGTGGGCTCGACAAACCAGCCCGCGCCCTCGATCCGCCGCCCGCCGGCGGCGATGGTGGCGCCCTCCTTGCGGGCGATATCGAAATACGAGGTCACCTTGTCGAGATGCGCGGGGTGGATAAGCGGCCCGATCTCGGTCTCGGGATCAAGCGGATGGCCCACGCGCAGGCGCCCGATGCGCTCGATGAGCCGCGCCTCGAATTCATCGGCAATGCTCTCCTGCACCAGAAGCCGCGAGGATGAGGTGCAGCGCTCGCCATTGAGCGAATAGATCATGAAAACGGCGGCATCGAGCGCGCGGTCGAGATCGGCATCTTCGAACACGATCACCGGGTTCTTGCCGCCCAGTTCGAAATGCACCCGTTTCAGCGTGTCGGCACCCTGGCGCATGATGGCGCTGCCGGTGCGGCTTTCACCGACAAAGGCGATGGCGCGGATATCGGGGTGCTCGGTCAGCGCCTTGCCGGCGCTTTCGCCAAACCCGTTGACCAGGTTCAGCACGCCCGGCGGCAGGCCGGCATCATGGCAGATCTCGGCCAGAATCCGTGCGGTGAGCGGCGAGAATTCGGCGGGCTTGTGCACCACCGTGCAGCCCGCCGCCAGCGCCGGCGCGATCTTCCAGGTGGACAGCATGAAGGGCGTGTTCCACGGCGTTATCACCCCCACCGGGCCGATTGGAGCGCGCGAGGTGACGTTTAGATGGCCCGGCGTGGGCAGCGCCTTGCCGTCGCGCGCACCCGGCGCCAGATCGGCGAAGAAACGAAAATTCTCGGCCCCGCGCAGCGCCGCCTTCGACATGAAGCGCCAGGCCTGCCCGGTATCCCAGCATTCCAGCAGCGCAATCTCTTCAGCGCGGGCCTCGATGGCATCGGCTATGCGGTGCAAGATTGCCTTGCGCTTCGCCCCCGCCATCGCCGCCCAGTCGGGAAAGGCCGCCTTCGCCGCCTGCGCGGCGGCGTCGATATCGGCGCCTGTCCCCTCGGCGACCTGCGCAAAGGCCACCCCGTCCACCGGCGAGCGGGTCTCGAATGTCCTGCCCGATTGCGCGGGCCGGCTTTCGCCACCGATCAGGTTCTCGATGCCCCTTGCGCGAAAGCGCGCAAGATGGCCCTCAAGGACGGCGAGGCGGTCTTTCAACATGCTCACTTGGCGTCTCCGGGCAGGAATTGACGGATCGAACTCGTTTTCGGGCTCAGCTCTGGGTCGATATCGCGCAACTCCAGCGACAGGGCGAGCGGCTGGCGGGCCATGTCATCGGCGCAAACGGCCTGGGCCGCGGCAAAGACCGCCTGCGCCGCGCGTTGCCTGTCGGCCATCGACCGGCCGCCGCGCAGGCGCAGCGTGATATCTATGAAACCATGCGCCTCGTTGCCATCGGCAATCACGGCATGGGTGCAAGCCAATGCGCGCACGCGGATGCCGGCGAGCGGAAACAGCCCCGTCGCCGCCGCCGCATCGCGCAGTGCCCGGCACAGCAGGGCGATGTCGATGCGCGCTTCCATATTCGCCGAATACTCGACCCGGATATGCGGCACGGCTCCCCCCCCTTGTTAATTGCTTTGTTAAGTGTTTTGCCGCCCCCTGTCAAGCTTTTGCTTGCCAGGCCGCGCGCGGCAAGGCTATCGGGGGGCATGAACGACCGCCACACCCCGCTCTTGCGCCGCACCGCGCGCTCGCTACCCATCGCGCTCTTGCGCGCGCGTGAAACCGTTATGGCGCCCTTGCGCGAGATGCTGGCGGCAAGCGGGGTGAGCGAGCAGAAGTGGCGCATCCTGCGCGTGCTCGACGAGGCCGGCCCGATGGATCAAAGCCTGCTCGCCGAACAGGCCTGCCTGCAACTGCCCAGCCTGACCCGCATCCTGCGCGCGATGGAGGGCCAGAAGCTGATCGCGCGCCATGTCGATGCCGCCGACCGACGGCGCAGCATCGTCGCCATCACCGATGCCGGGCACAATGTCATCACCCGCCACGCCCCCGACTCAATCGCCTTCTTCACCGAACTCGAACAGCGCTACGGAAAAAAGCGCCTGCAGGAACTGCTCGATCTGCTCAACGACCTCAACAAGCTCGATCTCGGCAGGCAGGGCACCGACAGACGCTGAAACCCGCCGCCGGGCCCGGCCATCGCCCCCTGCCTCTTCATCTTGCCGAAAAATACTCTGGGGGAAGCCCGCGCAGCGGGGGGGAGCAGCGCCCCCCTGCCCCGGCCCGCCTGGGAGACCCGGCACGCGGCGCAGGACCGGGATGGCGGCGTGTTAGTCCAGAGCCTTTCCGATGACGCGTTCGAGCTGCTCGCGTTCGCCGTAATAGGCCGCGCGCATCCGCAGCTGCCCCTCGGGCGGATTCAGCATGCGGTGCTCGCCCTTCACGCGCAGGCCCTCGGCCGCCTGGTCGATGTCGATATCGAACACCATGATGTCACGCAGCTGGATTTCCGACCCGCCGGCATCGACCACTTCGGTAATCTGGGTGATCCGGCGCGAGCCGTCGCGCAGCCGGTCGATCTGGATGATGATATCGATTGACGAGGCGAACATGCGCTCGATGACATCGTTTTGCAGCGAGCCGTAACCCATTGTCACCAGCGAGGTCATGCGGGTGATTGCCTCGGTGGGCGAGTTGGCGTGCAGCGTGCCCAGCGAGCCGTCATGGCCGGTGTTCATCGCCTGCAGCAGATCGAATGCCTCGGGGCCGCGCACCTCGCCCACGATGATCCGGTCGGGCCGCATGCGCAGGCAGTTGCGCACCAGTTCGCGCATGGTGATCTCGCCCTTGCCCTCGATATTCGGCGGCCGGGTTTCCAGCCGGACCACATGCGGCTGCTGAAGCTGCAGCTCGGCAGTGTCCTCGCAGGTCACGATACGCTCGTTATGGTCGATGAAACCGGTCATGATGTTAAGCAACGTCGTCTTGCCCGAGCCGGTGCCGCCAACGATCAGCACATTGCAACGCGTACGCGCGATGATGCGCACCAGCTCCGCACCCGCCGCCGATATGGTGCCGATCGTGACCAGTTGATTAATCGTCAGCCGCTCGGCCTGAAACCGCCTTATGGTCAGCGCCGGCCCGTTCAGGCTGATCGGCGGGATGATGACATTGACGCGCGAGCCATCCTGAAGCCTGGCATCGCAGATCGGGCTGGCCTCGTCCACGCGCCGCCCCACCAGGCTGACAATACGCTGGCAGACATTGAGCAACTGGGCGTTGTCGGAAAAGCGAGTCTCGGTGCGTTTCACCAGCCCGCCCACCTCGACATAGATGGGCTCGGTGCCGTTGACCATGATATCGGAAATGTCGTCGCGGGTCAGAAACCGTTCCAGCGGGCCGAAGCCAAGCATGTCATCGGCGATCTCGTTGAGCAGGCGGCTTTCCTCGGCAGCCGAGACCTGGATGCGTTCGGAGATCAGGATTTCGTTGAGCAGCCTGGCAATATGCGCGCGGCCATCGGCGATATCCATGCGAAGCACCATCGCCGCATCGATCACGTCGATCAGTCTTGTAAAGGCCCGGTGCTTGATCTCGCGAAAGCCCTCATTCATCTCGGGCTCGAAAGAGGCGCCGTCAAAGCCGGCCCGATATGAAGCCTGGCGTTCGAGTTTGGCATCGGTCCGCTTGGCGCCTTGTTCGGCGCCCTGATTTGGCTTCTTCGAATCGGCAGGCTTCTTACCGAACATCTCAACGCCCCTGCCAGCCCTTCATCGGCCCCGCTTATGTCCGAGCCGGGTCAGCCCCGACGATAGGGCAATCGGCCCCGTCGGGGAAGGGTGCATCCTGCCCGCACCGCCTTACCATTTCTGCGAACGCAGATATTCGTGATCAGCGCCGGGAAAGGCGTGTTCTTCGGCCAGAAATTCCTCATAAGTCAGAATTTCAAGCCTGATCACGTTATTACTGCGAATCAGCGAGACACCCTCGAGCATGCGCAGCGGAAAATATTCGCGGTTTTCGATCGCGTCGAGAACACGCCCCTCGCGCTGAACGAAGACGAAACCCTTGAGCACCTCGCCATTGACCAGATGCACCGTCACCGGGACCGCGGGTTTCTTGATGACCTTGCTTTGCTCGAAACGCATGCAGTTATCCTTGCAAAATGCCAAAATCGGCACTGGCGGAAACAATATACTTGCCGGGCAGTGCGAAAAATTCAATCCTGCACGGTGCAGTTGTACCGTTGCGGCAAGGCAGTAATAGTCGCTACGTTCATGGGAATGCCCCCCTTGCCGAACAATCGCAACACCCCGACGCCGGCCAACTTGCCGATTGCCCTGCGGCTATTGAGCGCGCTGCCGCGAGACGGCGCGGCGATGAGCGAGGACATGCTGCTCTCGCGGCTCGGCGCGGCCGGCAAGGCGGTGACGCGGCAAGCCTTGCGCCGCGCGGCAGGCCAGCTTGTCGCGGCCGGGCTGGCCGAGCAGATCTCGCCAGGAGAGTGGCGCCGCGCAGCGCCGGGGCCGGCGGCGGGCGACGATGAGCATGATCTGGCCGAATTGCTGGCTTCGCTGGCAAGCAACCTGCTGCAAACCCGAAGCGGCGAAATGGCCGGGCGGATCGACGAAGCGTTGGAGCGCGTCTCGCGCTTTGTCGGCGCCGACCGGGGCTTTGTCTTTCACTATGACTGGGATCGCGGCTTGGCGCTTTATGCTCATGAATGGTGCGCCGACGGGATCAGCGCGCAGATCGACGCCTTCGCCGAGATCGATTTCGACGCCATCGCGGCATGGATGGAGCTGCACAGCCGCAGCGAGAGCGTGGTCATCGACGATGTGAAAAGCTACGGCGACGACAGCATGCGCGCGGTCCTGCAGGCCCAGAACATACAAAGCACCGCCGCCGTGCCGATGATGCGTGACGGGCGCTGCGTGGGCTGTGTGGGCTTCGATTCGGTGCGCGCGAAACGCCCTTATAGCGAGCACGAGTTGCGCCTGCTGCGGGTGCTGGCCCAGATACTGGTCAATGCGCGCCTGCTCGACGAGGACCGCCGCGCACTGGAAGCCGAGCGCCGGAAACTGGAAATCATCGTCGAAGGCACCGCCGCCGGCACCTGGATCTGGTGGATCGATTCCGGGCGGGTGGAAATCAACGCGCTGTGGGCCGAAATGCTGGGCTACAGGCGCGAAGAGCTGGAACCGGTCGATATATCCATCTGGGAGCGGCTGTCGCACCCTGACGATCTGGCCCGCGCCCAGGCACTCATTGCGCGCAATGTCTCGGGCGAGCTTCCCTACTACGAGGCAGTGGTGCGCATGCGCCACAAGGCGGGGCACTGGGTCTGGGTGCTGACCCGCGGGCGCGTAATGCTGCACGACGAGCTGGGCAAGGGAAGAATCCTTGCCGGCATCCATCAGGACATCACCGAAAGCGAAGCCGCGCGGCGCCAGCTTCAGGAATTGTCGGATATCGTAAACCGCTCGCCGGTGGTGGCGACGCGCTGGCAAAACAGCGAAGGCTGGCCGGTTCAGTATGTCAGCGACAACATCGCCCTTTTCGGCTACAGCCCCAAGGAACTGCTCAGCGGCAAGATTGTCTATACCGACCTGATCCACCCTGACGATCTGCCGCGGATTGCCAAGGATGTCGCCCGCCATCTCGCCAGCGGGCCTGACGAATACCGCCAGGAATACCGGCTCCGGCATGGCGATGGGCGCTGGATCTGGATCGATGACTCCACCTGGCTGACCCGCGACGCTTCCGGCGAGGTGACGCGCATAAATGGCGTGTTGTTCGACAACAGCGACCGCAAGCTGGCCGAGCATAAGCTCGCGAGCTCTCAGGCCGAACTGCTGGAGGCGCAGCGCCTTGCCAAGCTGGGGCACTGGGAGCTTGATCTGGCAACCGGCGCGCTGGAAGGCCGCGGCCAGACCGACAGCATCATCGGGGTCAACGGCGACGACTTTCCCAACACGCCCGAAGCCTATCTCGAACTGGTGCATCCCGAGGACCGCGAATTCATCATGAGCGTGTTTCGCGATGCGCTGGGGGGTACGATTCCGTCAGGCCGGATCGAGCACCGCCTCGTCACCCCCCGGGGTGCCGAGAAATGGGTGCAGCTTCATTCCGAGGTCATCCACGATTCCGATGGCCACCCGTCCAGGATTACCGGCACGATTCAGGATGTCACCGAAACCAAGCAACTAGAGGCCGACCGCGAGGCGCTGGCCGGCATACTGGAGTATTCCACCGACCTGGCCGCGCTCAAATCGCCTGATCAGATCTATCTGGCCGTGAATTATGCCTTTCTCGCCTCGATCGGGCGCAGCCGCGAAGAGGTCATCGGCAAGACCGACTGGGAAGTGTTCGACGGCATCGCCGACGAGGAACAGATCGCCCGCTATGTGGCAGATACCGAGAAGGCGTTGGCCCTGCCGAAAGGCGAGCGTATCGAGATCGAGGAACGCGCCACCCGCGCCGATGGCAGCCAGCGGATATTCCTCTCGCGCGAATTTCCGGTCTATCGCGCCGATGGCAGGGTATTGATCGGCGCGGCAACGCTGAGCACCGATATCACCGAGCGCAAGCGCGCCGAAACCAGCCTTGCCGAAAGCGAGGCCCGTTTCCGCACGCTGTTCGACGAGGCGCCAGTGTCGATCATGGTGCATGACCAGGATACAGGCGCGGTGCTGGATGCAAACAAGGCTGCCCTGGACACCCATGGCGTGGGCAACGTCGCGCAATTGCAGACCGGCGATCTGTTCAACGCGCCCGGATACGGCCCCGAAAAGGGGCGAGCCCTTATCCGCAAGGCCGCGGCCGAGGGCGCGCATTCCTTCGAGTGGTTCACCCACCGCCCCGATGGCCAAGACATTTGGGAAAGCGTGCATCTGCGCCCCTTCGTGCTCGATGGCGCCGCCCGTGTCATGTCCACCTCGATCGACATTACCGAAATCAAGCAGGTTCAGGCCGCACTGGCCGAAAGCGAGGAACGCTTCCGCACCATATTCGACGAGGCGGCGGTTTCCATCATCGTGCGTGACAAGGACACCGCCGAAGTTGTCGATGCCAACATGGCCGCCTGCCGGGGTTACGGGCTGAACTCGGTCGATGAGCTGAAAACCGGCGAAATCTGGGGCGAGCCGCCCTACAGCTTCGAGGACGCGCGCGCGCTGGTGCGCAAGGCCGCAATCGAGGGCACGCAGAATTTCGAATGGCAGGGCAAGAAGGCCGATGGCTCGCGCGTGTGGAAGCGGGTCACACTGACCCCGGTGCGCATCGGGGGTGTGTTGCGGGTGGTGGCCACCAGCATGGACATCACCAAGCGCGTTCAGGCCGAGCAGGCGCTGGCCGAAAGCGAACGGCGCTTTCGCGGCCTGCTGGAAGACATTCCCAACATCGCCGTGCAGGGCTACGCGCCCGATTTCAAGGTGTTCTTCTGGAACAAGGGCAGCGAACAGCTTTACGGCTACACGCGCGACGAGGCGCTGGGCCAGTCGGTCCTGGAATTGACAATACCGGCCGAAATGCGGGCCGAGTTCGAAAACGAGATCGCGGCATGGCTGGAAAAGGGGGAAAAACCGCCCGAAGGCGAAATGACCCTTCTCGGCAAGGATGGCGCGCCGGTCGAGGTCTTTTCCAGCCAGGCCAGGCAGATCAACGCGCAGGGCCAGACCGAGCTTTACTGCATTGATATCGACATCACCGAGCGCAAGCAGTTCCAGCGCCGGCTGGAACTGCTTGCCGGTGTGTTCTCGCACAGCCATGATGGGATCATCATCACCGATGCCGATGCATGCATCATCGAGGTGAACAACACCTTCTGCGCCATCACCGGCTATGACCGCGAAGAGGTGATCGGGCGCAACCCCGCTTTCCTTTCCTCGGGGCGCCAGAGCGAGAAATTCTACCGCGACATGTGGAAAAAGCTGAATCAGCGCGGCTTCTGGTCGGGCGCGTTGTGGAACGCCAGAAAATCAGGCGAGCATTACGCCGAACGGCTGACCATCAGCGCCATCCGTGACGAGCACGGCCATGTGAGCAACTATGTCGGCATCTTTTCCGACATCACCATGCAGATGACCTATCACGAGCGGCTGGAGCGCACGGCCCATTACGACGAACTGACCGGGCTGCCCAACCGCGCCTTGCTGACCCGCCGTCTGGAAAAGTCGATTCAAAGTTATCGGCTGCACGAATTGCCGCTGGCGCTGGCCTATATCGACCTTGACGGCTTCAAGGCGATCAATGACATGCACGGGCACGCGGTGGGCGATCGATACCTCGTCGCGGTCGCCGAACGCCTGCGATCGATCCTGCGCGAGGATGATCTTGCCGCGCGCATCGGTGGCGACGAGTTCGTGCTTCTGGTGCACAACCTGTCCGAGGCCAGCCGCGACCACCCCTTCTTCAACCGTCTGAAAGAGGCCATGCAACGCCCGCTCACGGTGAATGGCTTCGACCTGCCAATCGCAGCCAGCATCGGCGTGAGCTTCTACCCGCAGCCCGACGTCGGCGATGGCGACCAGCTCATTCGCCAGGCCGACCAGGCCATGTATGCCGCCAAGAAATCAGGCAAGAACCGGATGGTGTTCTTCGATGCCCAACTCGAGAGCGAGCATCGCGCGCATGTCGAAGCGCTGGCAAGATTTCGCGGTGCCATCGAGGCCGGTGAAATGGTGCTGCATTACCAGCCGAAGGTCGATCTGCAGCGCGGGCGGGTCATGGGCGTCGAGGCGCTGCTGCGCTGGGACCACCCGCAAGACGGGCTGCTTGCCCCACATCGGTTTCTGAATCTGATAAACTCCGATGCCGGGCTTGCGCTGGAAGTGGTGCAATGGGTCATCGCGCATGCGCTGGCCGATCTGGAATCCCTGCGCCGCACCGCCCCCGATCTGGGCGTCAGCATCAATTTCAACGTCGCTGCCCAGCCCGATTCGCATGCCAGGTTCATCGCGAAACTGATCGCAGCGCTGGACAGTCATCCCTCGATCCCGCCTGACAGGGTAACGCTGGAAATTCTCGAGAGCACCTTGATCGAAGATGTGGAAAGCGCGGCCGCCGCCATTGGCGACCTGCACGCGCTTGGGGTGCGCATCTCGCTCGATGATTTCGGCACCGGCTATTCTTCGCTGACCTATCTCAAGAACCTGCCGCTCGACGAACTCAAGATCGACCGCAGCTTCGTGCGAGACATGTTGCAAGACTCCGATGATCTGAGCATCGTTCACGGCATCATCGCGCTGGCGCGGGCCTTGTCGATCCCGGTGGTCGCCGAAGGGGTGGAACAACCCGAACATGCACTCATGCTGATGCGCATGGGCTGCACGCAGGCGCAAGGCTACGCCATTGCCCGGCCCATGCCGCTGTCGCAACTGCATGAATGGCTTGCCAACTGGCGGCCCGACCCGGCCTGGCAGGACGTAAAGCAACTGCCCGAAAGCTGGCTGGCCCTGCTGGGCGGCTTATCGGCGCATCGCAACTGGCAAGAGAACCTGCGCCAGTACATGGACGGCGCGACTCTGCGACCGCCCGAATTGTCGCCTAAGCAATGCAATTTCGGTCACCTCATCCACGCGCTTGCCCAGGCCGACATCCCCGAAGCCGAGTTCGAAGCGCTTGATGCGGCGCATCACAAGGTGCATGAGCACGCCACGCTGTTGCACCAGGCCAGGCAAGCCGGCGACAAGGAAGCCGCCCGGCAGCAATACGACCTGGCGGCATCAGCCGGAGAAAAGCTGACCGGGCGGTTGCTTGCATTCCTTGCCGCCGGCGTCACGTCGGATAACGAGACGGACAAACAGGGCTGAAGCCGGGGCGTGTGAGCCCGTTGGCGATCCCGCCCTTGGCGCGCCGGGCATCCGTCGCCAACTCCGCCTGAACCACGGCCTTGCACGCGCAGGGCATTCCCGGCAGGCTTGCATTGCGCAATCCCTGACACGCAAGATTAAGGAGCAAGCCATGGCCGCCTCTCACCCTGTTTGCGATTTCGGCTGGAAGGCCCCTTCCTTTCACCTGCAAGCCACCGATGGCCGGAGCTACCGGCTGGAAGACATTGCCGGGGCGAAGGGCACGCTGGTGATGTTCATCTGCAATCATTGCCCTTATGTGCTGGCGGTGCTCGATCGCATCATCCGAGATGCGCGTGAATTGCAGGCGCAGGGCGTCGGCGTGGCGGCGATCTGCGCCAACGATGCCACGCAATACCCCGATGACAGCTTCGAGAACATGCGCCGCATGGCCGAGGAACGCGGCTTTCCCTTCCCCTATCTGCATGACGAGGCTCAAGATGTGGCGCGCGCCTGGAAGGCGGAATGCACGCCCGATTTCTTCGGCCTCAACACCGCGGGCGAATTGCAGTATCGCGGCCGGCTCGATGCCTCGGGGCGCAACCCGGCCCCGCCCGACGCACGGCGCGAGCTTTTCGAGGCCATGATGCAGATCGCCCGCACCGGCGAGGGCCCGCGCGAGCAAACCCCCTCGGTTGGCTGCTCGATCAAATGGAAAGCGCGGTGACCGGCGCCATTGTCTTTGACCTCGATGGCACCCTGGTGGACAGCGCCCCCGATATCGCCGCCGCCGCCAACCGGATGCTGGCCGATTACGACCACCCGCCGCTTTCACAACCGTTGCTGACCTCCTTTGTCGGGCATGGCATCCCGCATGTCGTGCGCCGGATCATCGACAATTGCGAGTTCGACCCCTCGCAACACACCGAGATGAGCGCGCGCATGCTTGCCCATTACACCGCCTGCCCTGCGGCGCTGACACGCCCCTGGCCGGGGGTAGTGCCGGCGCTGTCGGCGCTGGCCGATGCCGGTTACCGGATGGGCGTTTGCACCAACAAGCATCATGGGCTTTCGCTGCAGATTCTCGAAGCGCTTGATCTGGCGAAGTTTTTCGACATCGTCATCGGTGGCGACAGCCTGCCATGCAGAAAGCCCGATCCGGCGCCGCTACTGGCCACATTTTCCGGCCTTGAGGGCGCCGGGCTTGTCTATGTCGGCGACAGCGAGGTGGACGCCGCCACCGCTCATTCCGCGGGTATGGATTTCGCGCTTTATACGAAAGGTTACCGCAAGGCGCCCCTTGCGGCGCTGCCGCACCGCTTCACCTTTGACGATTTTGGCGCCTTGCCGGGCATCGTGCAGGGCCTTGGCCAGCCCGGCCCGCCAGCGAGCTGAGCACACCCCGCCGGCGCACACTCAGAGCAGCCGCGCCAGCACCATCGAGGCAAGGGTAAGTGCCAGGAATTGCGCGGCGATTACCAACACGGCCAGCACCGCGGGCAATGCGGGATGGGCGGTGCTACCTCGGCGCCGGCGCAACAGCATTTCTGCAAGCGCCATGTGCAGAGGCAGAGCGCTGACCAGCGTGGCATAGAGATAGACACCGGATAGATTGCCAAAACCCGCCGCCTGCACCAGCGTCGGCCCGACAACGCGCAGCGCCTGCATCGGGTCGGCGCCGAAGGAATCGAACAGTATGGCCGAGCCGGCATAGATTGCCGCGTGCAACACCAGAAAGAGCACCGTGCGCGCCGCGAGATCAAGCACAAGCGCCGCTGCGGGGCGTATTTCCCTGCCTCCGTCCCGCCGGCGCAACTGCGCGAACAGGATGAAGGACAGCGCATTCACCACGAACACCACTGGCAGGCCGTTGGAAAGGACCTGCCGCAACAAGCGTGCCAGCGCCGCATCGGCGCCGATCAGATGTGCGGCAAAGCCCGGCGTCAGCGCCACATAAAGCCCCAGCGCCGGGGCCAGCCCGGCCAGGCTGAGCAACACCACGTTGCGCGCGAATCGCGTGAACGGAAGCCGGATATCGAAATGCCGATCGAACCAGGCGAGAAAGCTGCTGTCGGTGTGCTTGGTCATCGAACCATCCGCGGGCGCAGGCGCGTGCCACCCGGCAAGGCAGGCTGCCCCCGCGCGGCGCGCGGGGGCCTTTGCGATGCGCCTGCCACATGGTGACGCCGTCAGCCGGCCCCGTCAATGCGCACTGGCACCCGCCTTAGGACAGGCGCGCGCAACCAGTTTCACCATTCGGCCGCAACCCCCGAGCGGAGGCGGCGCATACCCTTCACCGAGCCCATGGGACCAATTCGCCCGAAGAAGGGAACCCCCGGGCTCTTGCCGTTTCATTGAACGGGTGCACCGGCAGGCGGCTTCGGGGCAACTATGCACACTAACAATATCAGCAGTGTTAGGATTTTTGACGCTTGCCAGAGGGCGGCATGTGCGAGAAACTGCAATCAACCGCGCCTGTAGAAATGTCAGCACGACATCGCTCGCTCACCTGTGCTGCGCGGCCGGGCCGCATGCGGATTGCCGGGGACTTTTTTCCTCGCGCCGCACTTCGCGAGCAACCTCAAGGCGCCGTCTTTTCCTCGCGGCCAAGGCCGCCTGAAGACATCGGGAGGCCGTCATGAGTCAGGCAAGCATATCGCCCAACCCTTTGCGCGAGCGCCTCAATGTTGCGCTTCTGGCCTCGAGCCAGGCACTGTTCCTGATCGCGGCGATCACGGTGATGACGCTGAGCGGCGTGGTTGGGCGCGATCTGGCGCCCACGCCCACACTAGCCACCCTGCCGGTGGCGCTGATGATGCTGGGCACAGTTGCGGTGACGCTGCCAGCCTCGCTCTTGATGAAGCGGATCGGCCGGCGCGCGGGCTTTCTGATCGGGACGGTTGGCGGCGGGATCGGCGGCGGCGCGGTTGCGGCACTCGGGGTGATGACGGGTTCGTTCCTGCTGTTCAGCCTCGGCAATTTGCTGCTTGGCGTCTATCAGGCCTTTGCCATGTATTACCGCTTCGCCGCCGCCGATGCGGCCAGCGAGAGCTTTCGCTCCAAGGCGATCTCACTGGTCATGGCCGGCGGCGTGGTGGCGGCCTTTCTGGGGCCGTGGAACGCCAATTACGGCCAGGCGCTGCTCGCCGCAACGCCACAGGCCGGGCCTTATGTGATCATCATCGCGTTGTCGGTGCTGGCCACAATCCTCATCGGCCTGTTGCGCATCCCGCCGGCGGCCGAGCCCCAGGGCGGCCCACAGCGCCCGATGCGTGAGATCGCAGCGCGCCCGCGCTTTCCGGTGGCGCTGATCTCGGCCGCGCTGGGCTACGCGGTGATGGTGCTGGTGATGACCGCGACACCGCTGGCGATGCGCGATGCCGGCTTCGAAATGGCACAGGCAGCCTTCGTCATGCAATGGCATGTGCTGGGCATGTTCGCGCCATCTTTCTTCACCGGCAGCCTGATCGCGCGCTTCGGGGTGCGTCGCATTCTGGGCGCAGGCGGGTTCATCCTGCTGATCTCGGCGGCCACGGCGATCTCGGGGCAGACGCTGTCGCATTTCGTGGTCGCGCTGGTGGCGCTGGGCGTTGGCTGGAATTTCCTGTTTATCGGTGGCTCGACAATGCTGACCGCGCTGCACACCCCCGACGAGCGCGGCAAGGTGCAGGGCATCAACGATCTCGTGGTTTTCGGGCTGGTGGCGCTGGGCTCCTTCATGGCCGGCACGCTCTTGCACCAGATCGGCTGGGCCGGGCTCAATATGGCGGTCACCCCCTTCGTGCTGCTGGTACTGACGGCGGTGGCCTGGCTGAGCCTTCGCGAGGCCTCAACTCGTTCCGGTTTCGGATGAATGCTCCATTTTGCCGCTGCCAGGTGCCGCCCGTGACGCAGACACGAACAGCAGCTGGATCGCAGTCTCAGCGCTGCTTCTCGACCTCTACCGGCAGCCCGGCCGCCTTCCATTCGGGCATGCCGTCCTCAAGCCGGCGCACCCTGAAGCCGCGCTTGCGCAGTTCGGCGACGACCTCGAAGGACAGCACGCAGTAGGGCCCGCGGCAATAGGCGACAATCTCCTGGCCCGGGTCAAGTTCGGCCAGGCGGGTCTCCAGCGCTTCGGGCGATATATTGAGCGCCCCGGGCAGATGGCCGGCGGCGTATTCGTCGGCCGGGCGGGTGTCGAGCACGGTGACCGCCCCGGCGCGCATCCGTTTCATCAGCTCGGCGCGTGACACCGGCTCCAGGCTGTCGCGGCTGGCGAAATAGTCGCCGATGATGCGATCAACCTCGGCCAGCCCGGTCTCGGCCACGCGGCGCAGCGCCGCCAGCACGTCCAGCACGGAATCGTCGGTCAGCGAATAGAAGATGAACTTGCCCTCTCGCCGCGTGCTCACCAGCCCGGCGCGGCGAAGCTGCTGCAGATGGTGCGAGGCATTGGCCATCGCCAGCCCGGCGCGCTGCGCCAGCGCCTCGACGCTGCGTTCGCCTTGCGCGAGATGCTCCAGCAGCTCCAGCCGGTCGGCGTGGCCAAGCGCCCTGGCCACCAGCGCGAATTGCACCTGCAGCGCCTGTTTCGGGCTTTGGGTTGACATGGCCATGGCTCCGACATTATGTCGCTCAAGCTATCGTTTGAATGACATCGGGCGCGCAGACTGTCAACCCGGCGGCGCTCGCCTACGTCCAAAGGCGACCCAGCCATGACGACGAAACGGCAGGATTTCACCGGCAACGATCTGAGCCATCTCGCCCATGGTATTCGCGAGAATCTGGATCAGTTCGTGCACCAGCTCATCCAGGTGCTGCTGGTGGGCTTTGCCATCGGCATGATGCGCACCGTGGTGCCGGCGCTGGCCGAAGAGGAGTTCGGCGTGGCGCAGGGCTCGTTCATGCTGCTGTCGGCCTTCGTTGTGGCCTTTGGCGTGGTCAAGGGGGTGCTGAATTTCGTCGCCGGCCGGCTGTCCGAGCGCGTGGGGCGCAAGAAGGTGCTACTATGGGGCTGGCTCTTCGCCATTCCCATTCCCTTCATGATCTTTCTTGCGCCCAACTGGGGCTGGATCGTTGCCGCAACGGTGCTTCTGGGCGTCAACCAGGGGCTGGCCTGGTCGATGACACAGACCGCCAAGCTGGATATCACCCGGCCCGATCAACGCGGGCTCACGCTGGGGCTTAACGAGTTCTCGGGCTATGTCGGCGTGGCGCTGGCGGGTGTCATCACCGGCTATGCGGCGGCCTGGCTGGGCCCGCGCGAGGGCTTGCTGGTGTTCGGCATCCTCACCATCGGTGCCGCGCTGGTGCTCACGCAAATCTGGGTGCGCGACACGCTGCCCTGGGCGAAGCTCGAGGCCGCCAATCATCGCAAGCCGCAGGCCGCCGGCGCCTTCCGCCCGCGCTACGCGAAATCCAGCGAAACCCCCGATACATGGGAGGTGTTCGCGCTGATGTCCTGGCGCGACCGGCGGCTGGCGGCGGTCAGCCAGGCCGGGCTGGTGGAGAAATTCGTCGATGCGCTGGTCTGGGTGATGTTCCCGGTGTTTCTCTATACGCAAGGCGTGAGCCTGCCCAATATCGGCTGGATCGTGGGCGTTTATGGCTTTGTCTGGGGCGGCTCGCAGCTCTTCACCGGGCGGCTGTCGGATCATGTCGGCCGGTTCTGGCCCAATGTGCTGGGCATGTGGATCTGTGGCGCGGGCATCGCCATGGTGGTGATGGGCGACAGCGTGCTGTGGTGGTCGCTCTCGGCCGGGGTGGCGGGGTTTGGCATGGCGCTTCTCTATCCCAACCTCTCGGCGGCGGTGGCCGATATCACGCCGCCCGGCTGGCGCGGCTCGGCGATCGGCATCTACCGCTTCTGGCGCGATCTGGGCTATGGCGTCGGCGCGATGGGGCTGGGCATCGCGGCGCATTTCACCGGCACTACCGAGGCCGCCTTCTGGTTCGTGGCGATCTCGATGTTCCTTTCCGGCGCGCTTCTGTGGTGGTGGGGCGAGGAAACCCATCCGCGCCTCAACCCCGCCGACGGCGCGTAAAGTGCGGGCATGGCATGAGCCCGATCTATCTCGATCAGCGTGTCGCACGATAGGGGCAAAGGCCAACCGCTAGCTCGATCCTGACATGGATATTGGATTGGGCTTCGTCTGCAAGGCTTTGAAGATCGTCAAGCCCTACCGCTTCCACGCGACACAGGCTTGTGTACCGGGGCATGTGATCGAGGTTGCTCATGCCCTTCTGACTCAGCCTCGGTTCTGCTACTCCGGGCCAGATCGAACGGCAGGAAATGGGATCACCTGCCGACCTTCGGCCAGCTTCGCCGCGATGGCAATGAATGGTCAAGACAGGGAAACCGCCCCGAACGGGCTCGATCCGCAATATTGATTTGCGGGGTCTTCGGGTTGATCCTGTCCAACCCGATTACCACCCCTATCCGGCACGCCCCTATCCGGCCTTGTGCGCGATGATCACCGGGCGCGCGTCTTTCCTGCCGGATCCGTGGTACTCGCAGAATTCGACCGAAAAGCCTGCATTCTGCATGGCAACGCGCAGCGCGGTTGCGGGAAAGACGTTCACATGCGGGGCCTTGCCGAAAAACTGCATGACCGGAATTGCCAGCCGGATCAGCGGGTTCATGTCGGACAGGCAGGCCGTCTTGGAGATGAACACCCCGCCCGGGGCAAGCAGATCGCCTATGGCAGCAAGCGTGCCGGGCAGGTCATCGACCAGATGCAGATAGTTGAAGCCAAGCACCGCATCGTATCGCACGCCCTCTGCCGCAAGGGTTTCGGCGCTGGCGGTGCGGAAACTCAGTTGCGAAACGGGTTGTTGCGCCAGCTTTTCCTCGGCGATGGTGATCATCTCGGCCGAGAAATCACTGGCGAGATAGCTTGCGGTCCCGCCGGCCAGCAGCAACGCCGTGGAGCCGGTCCCACACCCCAGTTCCAGAACATTGTCCTTCGGGCCAAGCAGGCCGCGCACGCGCTCGATCGTCCGCTCGTAGCCCGGAAGATCGGCGATGGGATCGGCCGCATATTTCCGGGCAGCCCGGTTCCAGAACTCCGCATCGGCAATCCGGGTCATCTTCGCATCCCACCTTGTTCGAGCGAGGTATAGCATATGCGCCAGATTTGAAAATTGACAAATTTTGCACGATCTATATGCGACATTGCATGAAAGTGCCCGACTGGAACCACATCCGCGCCTTTCACGCCACCGCCACGACCGGGTCGCTCTCGGCCGCGGCCCGCAAACTTGGTCTGACGCAACCCACCCTGTCGCGGCAGGTCGCCGCGCTGGAGGCCGAGCTTGGCGTTTCCCTGTTCGAGCGTATCGGCCGCCGATTGCAACTGACCGGAACCGGGATGGAACTGCTGGAACATGTCAATGACATGAGCGATGCCGCGCGCTCGGTCGCGATTGCAGCCAGCGGGCGCGTTCAGGGCGTTCGCGGGCGCGTCAGCATTTCCGCAACCGACACTTATGCAGCCTATATCCTGCCCCCGATCATTGAGCGCATCCGCCGCGAGGCGCCGGAAATCACTGTTGCGATCATGTCGTCCAACGCCCTGGCCAATCTGCGCCAGCAAGAAGCCGATATCGCCATCCGCCATGTCGCCCCGGACGATCCGGCGCTTGTCGGCCTGCATCTGCGCGATTCCGATGCGGGCTTCTACGCCTCCCGGCACTGGATAGAGCGCCACGGGATGCCCGCCAGACCGGACGATCTGGCGGGACCCGAACTGCTGGGGATCGACGATGCCGAACGATATATCGAGCATCTGCGCCAGATCGGCATACCGATGGAGGCCGGGGCGTTCCGGCTGGTATCTGATAATTCGGTTGTGATCTGGGAGATGGTCCGGCGCGGAATGGGGGTGGCGGCGATGCTTGCAGAGGTGGCGACGCGCACACCGGGGATTGTCCGGCTCATGCCCGATCTGCTTTCCTTTGCCGTGCCGGTCTGGCTGGTGAGTCACCGCGAACTGCACAGCAGCCGTCGCATCCGGGTGGTGCATGATATCCTTGCCGGGGAACTCGCGCAGATGGACAAGCCCGCGCCGATGCTCTGAGGCTCTGCGGCCGGCGCGCGCCAGCGATTGCCACGGGACCGGCTTAATCGCCGCCCGTTCCGGGAACCTTAGCAATCAACCGAATCCGATATTACAGCATCCGGTCAGGCAGCCACAGAACGATCTGCGGGAAGGCGAAAACCATCAGCACCGCCAGCACCTGCAAAAGCACGAAGGGAATGACGCCCTTGTAGATGTCCACGATGGTGACCTCGCGCGGGGCCACGCCCTTGAGATAGAAGAGCGAAAAGCCCACCGGTGGCGTGAGGAACGAGGTCTGCAGCGTCACCGCGAAAAGAACGATGAACCAGATCTGATCAAACCCCAGAAGCACCACGACCGGCGCCACCAGCGGCAGCATGATCAGCGAGATTTCCAGCCAGTCGAGGAAGAACCCGGCCAGAAAGGCGATGAAGAGGATCGTCAGCACCACGCCCGAGGGGCCGAAGGGCAGCGAGCGCAGCGACTGGGTGATGAAATCATCCCCGCCCAGCTGGCGCATGACCACGGCAAACATGGTCGCGCCCAGGAAGATGCCGAAGATGAAGGCGGTGGTCAGCGTGGTCTTCATGCCCACCTCTTTGAGCACCGCCCAGCTCAGCCGGCCATTGAGCGCGGCCAGCACGGTGGCGCCGAATGCCCCCACGCCCGAGGCTTCGGTCGGCGTGGCGATGCCGAAGAAGATCGAGCCCAGCACCGCGAAGATCAGCAGAAGCGGCGGCACCACGGCCAGCAGCGTGTCGAAGATCAGCCTGAATGTGACCGGCGGCAGATCGGTCGGCGCCGGGGCGAGTTTCTTGAAGAGCATCGCCGCGACCAGAATGTAGATCAGGTAGAAGGCGCCCAGCATCAGCCCCGGAAACAGCGCCCCCATGAACAGGTTACCCACCGAGACCGACATCTGGTCGGCCATGATGATCAGCATGATCGAGGGCGGAATGAGAATGCCCAACGTGCCGGAAGAGGCCACGACGCCCGAGGCGAAACCCTTGTTGTAGCCTTGCTTGAGCATGATCGGCAGCGACAGGAGCGCCAGCAACACCACCGAGGCGCCGACGATGCCGGTCGAGGCCGCCAGCAGGATGCCGATCAGCACCACCCCCAGCGCCAGCCCGCCGCGGAACCGGCCGAAGAGCAGAATGAAGTTCGACATCAGCTTCTCGGTCACGCCCGAGCGCTCCAGCATCAGCCCCATGAAGATGAACATCGGCAGCGCGACCAGGATCCAGTTCGACATCTGCCCCCAGATGCGCTGCACGAAGATGCCGAAGATGCGCATGTCGGTCAGGAAAAAGGTATCCCAGCCGAACCACTCGAAGCCGAAGATGGCGATGAAGCTGAAGGCGATCGAGACACCGGCCAGCGCCCAGGCGACCGGGATACCGGTGAAGATGAGCGCGATGAACGATACCAGCATCGCCACCACGAGAATTTCATTGGTCTCCATGAACCGTCCCTGTCCCGTTTGCCGTTTCGGCGTCGTTTTCTGATTGCTGGGTCTTTCAGGCGCGCCTTGGCCGCGGCAGGCCGAAAAGAAAGGCCGTGACGCGCAGAAGGCGGGCCAGCGCGGCGAGGCCGATATAGGCAAAGGCGACGATGATCACGGCCTTGATCGCCCAGCGATTGGCCAGCCCGCCAGGGGCCGAAGACCGCTCGCCGCGGTTCCACGAAGCTTCGACGAAGGGGATGGCGTAGGCGATGATCAGATAGACCATCGGGAAGATGATGAGCAGGATCGACAGCAACTCGATCCAGGCACGGGTACGCTGGCGAAAATTCGCCGCCAGCACATCGACGCGCACATGGGCGTCATGCAAGATCGCATAGCCGATCCCCAGCATGAAGCCGACGGCATAGATGTGCCACTGCACTTCCTCGACCCAGACATAGTTGATTCGCAGCGCGTAGCGCATGGTCACGTTGACGACGATGATCAGCACCAGGATGATCCACAGCCAGTTGATCACCCACGACACCGCGCCGAGGCCGCGCTCGATTACATCCGATATCCGGGTGCGCGGAAAATCCAGCGCATGGGTGCGCGCCCCGGCTTCCTCGACCTTTTCGAGGTCCAGTTCGACATCGGTCTCGATCGGTGCCATGCCTTGCCCATCTCCCCAAGGATTCGGCTGCGTGCCTGGCGTTGATCCTCAGGCATCCGCCCCGTCATTCAAGTGCCGTGCCCCGCAGACGGGACACGGCGAAATCGAGCACGAGCCTGAGCCCGCGCGCGTTGGCTCAATCGCCGACGCGGGTCTGCCAGTCACGAGGCAGATAGCCCAGTTCCTTCCACGGGCGCAGCTCGGCCTGGAAAGCCATCTGCGATTCGTAGACACGGCCAAACATCTCGTCCTGTTCCGACCAGCGAGCCATAACCGTCTGGGTCGCCTCGTAGAAGGCTGCGATCTGCTCGTCCGAATAGGTGCGCACATTGGTGCCGCGCTCTTCGAAGCTGGTGATCACCGCGCCCTGCAGCGCTTCGGCCCGGGCGATGGAATAGGCATTGCCGGCCATGCAGGCCATGTTGAGCATCGCCTGGGTCGTCTCGCTCAACCCGTTCCAGACATCGAGATTGATGTAGAGGAACTGGTTGGTCGCGGGCTGGTGCCAGCCGGGCAGATACAGGTAGTCGGCCACCTGATAGAAGCCAAGCTGCTCATCCACCGTGGGCAGCGAAAACTCGGTGCCGTCCAGCGTGCCGGTTTCCAGCGCCTGGTAAAGTTCGCCACCCGGAAGCAGCGTCACCGACATGCCGAATTCCTGGAAGATCTCGCCCCCGATGCCGGCGGCGCGGAAGCGCAGGCCGCGCAGATCCTCGACCGTGTTCATCTCCTCGCGGAACCAGCCGGCGGTCTCGGGGCTGATCGTGCCGCAGAGAATCGGATGGACGTTGTAGGCATGGAACAGCTCTTCCAGCAATTCCTGACCGCCGTGATGGGTCATCCACGCCAGGAACTCGATCGATTCAAGCCCGAAGGGCGTGGCACCGAACAACGCCGAGGCCGGAACCGTGCCCCACTCATAGCCCATCCAGGAATAGCCGGCGTCGATATTGCCTTCCGAGACGTTCTCGAAGATCGACAGCGCCGGAATGACAGTGCCGGGCTCGGCCACGCGCAGATCGATCTGGCCTGCGGTTGTGGCACGCAGTTGATCTGCCACCCACGGCATCGTGTCGCCCAGCGCCGTCAGCGTCGAGGCAAAAGCCATCGGCACCTGCCAGCGCACCCGGTCGAGCGCGTCGGCGCTGGTGGCGCTGGCCATCACGGCCAGAGCGCCAACGGCGGCTACGCTGCCTAGAAGTCGTTTCGTGGAATGGGCCATTTTATTCCTCCCTTGTTGCATGTGGTAAGAATACTTGGCCAAAATGACAGTATAAAGCAACACCGTTTGCCGAAAAGACGCACGATTCGAACCCGAAACCTTGCGCACCCTGCCCCGGCAATGGCCAGAATGGCAGGCAAGGCAGCATTGGCGGAAAGTAACGTCCACAAGCCGGAGATGACCATGCCTGCACCGAACACCGCGATCGACAGCGCCCTTGCGGATGCCATCGAACGCTACACGCAGAATAACCCCAAAAGCCGTGATCAGCACGAATCGGCCATGCGGTTCCTGCCCGGGGGCAACACCCGCACGGTGCTGTTCTACGAGCCCTTTCCGATCACTCTTGTCAGTGGCGAAGGTGCCTATGTGACATCGCTCGATGGCGTGCGCTATGTTGATTTCCTGGGTGAATACACGGCGGGCCTTTTCGGCCATTCAGACCCGGTGATCCGCCAGGCAATCGACCGCGCGCTCGATGGGGGCATCGTTCTGGGCGGGCATACCGAAAACGAGGCCCGGCTGGCCGAGGCGCTAAGCCTGCGCTTTCCTTCGCTCGAACGGTTGCGCTTCACCAATTCCGGCACCGAGGCGAATCTGATGGCGATGAGCACGGCACGCGCCGTCACCGGACGGGAAAAGATCATGGTTTTTGAGGGCGCCTATCACGGCGGCGTCTTCACCTTCGCCGGCGAAAGCCCGCTCAACGCGCCCTTCGACTTCATTCGCGCCACCTACAACGATGCCGAACAGGCGCTGGCGCTGGCATCCGAGCATGGCGATGCGCTTGCCGCCATCGTTGTCGAGCCGATGCTGGGTGCTGGCGGCTGCATCCCCGCCGAGCGGCCCTTCCTGGCGGCCCTGCGCGAGGCGGCAGACCGGCACGGCGCCATCCTCATCTTCGACGAGGTGATGACCTCGCGCCTGTCACCGGGCGGGCTTCAGGCGGTGCACGAGATCACGCCGGACATGACCACGCTGGGCAAGTACATCGGCGGCGGGCTGACCATTGGCGCCTTTGGCGGGCGCGGCGACATCATGGGCCGCTTCGACCCGCATCAGCCCGGCGCCTTTTCCCATGCCGGCACCTTCAACAACAACATCCTCACCATGTCGGCCGGGCTTGTGGCGATGACCAAGGTTTACACGCCCCAGGCCGCGACCGCGCTGACCGAGCGCGGAGAATCCCTGCGCGGCCGGCTCAACGCGATGGCGCGAAAGGCCGGCGCGGCCATGCAGTTCACCGGCTATGGCTCTCTGATGACGGTGCACATGCATGGCAATGCGATCCGCACGCCGCAAGAAGCGGCGAAGGGCAGCAAGCCCCTGCGCGATCTGTTCTTCTTCGACCTGCTCGACCACGGCATCTGGCTGTCGCGGCGCGGCATGATCAATGTCTCGCTGCCCATGGGCGAGGCGGAATGCGCGCAGCTCGAAGCGGCGGTCGAGGAGTTCGTCGCCAGCCGCGCCACGCTGCTTGCCTGAAGCCACAGGGCCGGGCCGCGCTGAAAGCGCGCCCGGCTTCCAGCGGCGGCGGCCCGGATCAGATCACGCCCAGTGCGCGCATCGCCTCGGCCACGCGCACGAAGCCCGCGACATTCGCGCCCAGCACATAGTTACCGGGTGTGCCGTATTCCTCGGCGGTGTCGGCGCAGCGGTCATGGATGCGCGCAACGATACCGGCGAGCCGCGTCTCGGTCTGCTCGAAGCTCCATGAATCGCGCGAGGCGTTTTGCTGCATTTCAAGCGCCGACGTTGCCACGCCGCCGGCATTCGCGGCCTTGCCGGGCGCGAACAGGATACCGGAATCCTGGAAGATGCGCACCGCTTCGGGCGTGCAGGGCATGTTCGCACCCTCGCCCACCGCCTTCAGGCCATTGCCCAGCAGCGTTCTTGCGGCCTTGCCGTTCAGCTCGTTCTGGGTGGCCGAGGGCAGCGCGACCTCGCAAGGCACGTCCCAGATGCTGCCCTTGGAAACATAATGGCAGCCATTGCCTTTCTGGCGGGCATATTCGCTGATCCGCTGGCGGCGCACCTCCTTTATCTGCTTGACCAGATCAAGGTCGATGCCGTTCTCATCGAAAACATAACCGCCCGAATCCGAACAGGCGACGACGGTTGCGCCGAAATCTATGGCCTTTTCCATCGCATAGATGGCCACATTACCCGAGCCCGAGACAATGACGCGGCGCCCCTCCAGCGCCTCGCCGCGGGTTTCGAGCATGCGCTGCACGAAATAGACAGTACCATAGCCGGTGGCCTCGGTGCGCACACGCGAGCCACCCCAGCGCAGCCCCTTGCCGGTCAGCACGCCCGATTCGTAGCGGTTGGTCATGCGCTTGTACTGGCCGAACATGTAGCCGATCTCGCGCTGGCCAACCCCGATATCGCCGGCGGGCACATCGGTGTATTCGCCCACATGGCGTTGCAACTCGGTCATGAAGGACTGGCAAAAGCGCATGACCTCGCCATCGGAACGGCCGCGCGGGTTGAAATCGGACCCGCCCTTGCCGCCGCCGATGGGCATGCCGGTCAGTGCATTCTTGAATATCTGCTCGAAGCCGAGAAACTTGATGATGCCCAGATTCACCGAAGGGTGAAAGCGGATCCCGCCCTTGTAGGGCCCGAGCGCCGAGTTGAACTGAACCCGGAAGCCGCGATTGATCTGAACCTGGCCCTTGTCATCGACCCAGGGTACGCGAAAGATGATCTGCCGCTCCGGCTCGCAGATACGTTCGATCAGCGCATCGTCGGCATAATCGGGATGCTTGGCAACCACCCGCCCAAGGCTTTCCAGCACCTCGCGCACCGATTGATGAAACTCTTCCTCTCCTGCATTGCGGCGCAGAACCTCATTGAGCACGGGCTCCAGTTTCTCGTCGATTGCGTTCAAGTCTGCTCTCCTCGCATGTAGCAAGGGGGCCGCCCGCCCTTCGATGGCTGGCCGCCCCCTTGACGGCTCGCTACACAACCGCGCGGGAGAAGTGTATAGTATTTACGCAGCTTGCCGGAAAAATATCCATCAGCGCCCGTATTCAAGGCATTTCAGGCTATTTCGGATGCGCGAGCACAACTATCATCAGGCGGGCATCGCCCGGCACGATCAGCCAACGCGTTTGCAATTGGCCTGTTACCCGGCTGAACACCGCTGCGGCAACGAAACCGGCTTCCGCCATCGCACATTTCATGTCAGACATTTCCCTTCAGACAGGATGCACGCGGGGTGAACCGCCATGAACCTGACCCATCGCGAAGCCGATCTGATCTTTTCCATCATGCGGGAGCTGACCGGCGAGTTCTCGCATGCCGAAGTGCGCCGCCGCGTCGGCCGCTGGATGCTCGAGCTGCTCGACGCCGATTATTTCGCCTCCTATCTGTGGGACGAAGGCAGCGGCACCTTCATCTCGGGTGTGCATCTCAACATGACCGAAGAAAATCTCGCCCGCTACGAAGCCCATTACCAGTATCGCGACCCGATCACCCCAACCTTGCAAAAGCGGCGCAAGGCCACCCCGGTCAGCGAGATCATGGCGCATGACCGCCTGAGACGCACCGAGTTCTTCAACGATTTCCTCTATCGCGACGGGCTCTATTACGGGATCAATTTCTTCGCCTATGACCGGGGCGAGAATATCGGCGACCTGCGCATCTGGCGCGCGCGCGGGAAAGAGGATTTCTCGCGCCGTGATGCCGAACTGGTTGATGCCATCGGGCCCAGCTTCGTCAACGCGCTGGTGCGCGCGAACCGGCTGGCAAGTGGCGTGCCGGCGCTGCGTTTCGCCCAGCGCGGCGCCGACTGGGGGCTGACCGCGCGCGAATCCGAGGTTGCCGACATGCTCGTGACCGGGCTGACCGACGAAGATATCTGCGCCGCGCTGTGCATATCGAAACCGACGCTGCGCAGCCATGTCGGCGCCGTGTTTCGCAAGCTGGGGGTCCAGCGGCGCAGCCAGCTTGGCCATCTGCTGGGCGATATCGCGGCACGGCAGAACCTGCATTCGTAAACCATCATTTGTGATGATAGGCAGGCCCGGCCGAGCGCGGCACAATTTCCCCCAAAACGCCGGGAGGAAATACCGATGCCGCCGATGCCGCACACCGCAAGCGAGTTGCTCGCCGCATTCGATGCCGGAACGACAAGCGCGCGCGATCATGCCGAGGCGGTGATCGAAAGCGCCGCCGCGCGCGCCGACCTGGGCGCGGTGCTGGCCATCGACCCTGACGCGCTGCGCGCCGCCGCCGACGCCGCCGATGCAAGCCGCAAGGCCGGTCGATCCCGGCGACTGGAGGGGCTGGCTCTGGGGCTGAAGGACAATATCGACACCACCACCCTGCCCACCACCGGCGGCACCGGCGCCTTGCGCGGCCCGGCGCCGACCGACGCTCCCGCGCTGGCGCGGCTGACGGGCGAAGGGGCGCTGGCGGCGGCGAAATGCAACCTGCACGAGCTGGCCTTCGGCATCACCTCGAACAACGGCGCCAAGGGCGCGGTGCACAACCCCTGGAAGCGCGGGCATATCCCCGGCGGCTCGTCGGGCGGCACGGCGGCGGCGGTGGCGGCGGGGATCGTGCCGGCGGGGCTGGGCACCGATACTGGCGGCTCGGTGCGCATTCCGGCGGCGCTGTGCGGCATCAAGGGGTTTCGCCCCACCACCGGGCGCTACCCCGCCGGCGGTGTGGTGCCGCTTTCGGCCACGCGCGACACGATCGGCCCCCTGGCCTCGACGATCGCCGATCTGGCGCTGCTCGATGGCGTGATGGCCGCCGACACCGCCCCCCTCGCCCCGCGCGATGCCGGCAGTTTGCGGCTGGGCGTGCCGCGCCGCGTGCTGTGGGACAATCTGGAAACCGGCGTGGCGGATCGCTGCGAGGCGGCGCTCGAAGCCCTCGCGCGCGCTGGCGTCACCCTCATCGAGTCCGATCCGACCGATCTGTGGGCCGATGACGCCGCCGCATCGTTTCCGATCGTGCTCTATGAATGCATGCGCGAACTCGACGATTACTGCGCCACGCGCGGCATCACGCTGCAGGCGCTCATCGCCGGCATCGGCTCGCCCGATGTGCGCGGCATCATTGAAAGCCAGCTTGGCGAGGGCGCCATGCCCGAAGCCGCCTACCGCGCAGCGCTCGATATCCACCGCCCGGAGATGCAGCGCAACTGGGCAACATGGTTCGCCGAGCACCGGCTGGATGGAGCTATTTTTCCCACCACGCCGCTGACAGCCTGCGCCATAGGCCTGGATGAAACGGTCACGCTGAACGGCGAACAGCTGCCCACCTTTGGCACCTATATCCGCAACACCGATCACGGCTCGCTGATCGGCGCACCAGGCATCAGCCTGCCAGCGGGGCTATGGAACGGCCTGCCGGTGGGCATCGAAATCGACGGCCTGCCCGGGCAGGACCGCGCCTTGCTGGATACCGCGGCGGCGCTGGAAACGATCCTCCAGCCGCTTCCCCCCTGCCCCGGCTGAGCGCCCCGCCCGGCGCTGGCCCCGGGCAGGGCCCCCCCCCCCCCCCCGCGCCGCCCGGGGGGG
>JAFIEG010000147.1 GCA_020832665.1 Pararhodobacter sp.
GGCTGCGCGCCTCGCTGCATGGCTCGCTGGCCTTTACCGGGGTGGGCCATGCCACCGACCGCGCGGTGATCCTGGGGCTGGCCGGTTTCGTGCCCGAAAGCTTCGATGCCGAGCGCGCCGAGGCGGTTCTGGCCGCGATAGGCGCCGATGGCCGCGTCGTGCCGCCGGGGCTGGGGGTGTTGCGCTTCGATCCGGCGCGGGATCTCGCCTTCGATTACGGCCCGCCACTGCCCGGCCATGCCAACGGGCTGATGCTCATGGCCACCGATGCCCAGGGCGACGTGATCGCGCGCGAGACCTATTATTCCATCGGCGGCGGTTTCGTGCTCACCGAGGCGGAACTGGCGTCGGGCAGCGCCAGCGCAGGGGCGGCGGATTTTCCCTATCCTTTCGAGAGCGCGGCGCAGATGCTGGCGATGGCGCGGCGCTCGGGGCTGTCGATTGCCGCCATGAAGCGCGCCAATGAGTTGAAGATTCGTGCCCCTGCGGCGCTCGATGCCGGGCTTGTGCGCATCTGGTCGGTTATGCGCGCCTGCATCGAGCGCGGGCTGGAAGGGCAGGGGGTGCTGCCCGGCGGGCTGGCGGTGCGCCGCCGCGCGGGCGCGATGCATGATGCGCTCAGGCGCGAGCGCGGGCTGAACCTTACCGCGCCGCATGTCATCAATGACTGGATCGCCTGCTATGCCATGGCGGTCAACGAAGAGAACGCCGGTGGCGGGCAGGTAGTGACCGCGCCCACCAATGGTGCCGCCGGGGTGGTGCCGGCGGTGATGCGCTACTGGCTCGATCATGTGCCCGGTGCCAGCGAGGCCCGCATGGGTGAGTTTCTGCTGACTGCCGCCGCCATTGGCGGGCTGATCAAGCACAACGCCTCGATCTCGGGCGCCGAATGCGGCTGCCAGGCCGAGGTGGGCGCAGCCGCGGCGATGGCGGCGGCGGGGCTTTGCGCGGTGCTGGGCGGAAGCCCCGAGCAGGTCGAGAACGCCGCCGAGATCGCGCTGGAGCATCATCTGGGCATGACCTGCGACCCGGTGAAGGGGCTGGTGCAGGTGCCCTGCATCGAGCGCAACGGGCTGGGTGCGATCAAGGCGGTCTCGGCGGCCTCGCTGGCGCTGCGCGGCGACGGCACGCATTTCATGCCGCTTGACAACTGCATCGAGGCGATGCGCCAGACCGGTGCCGACATGAGCGAGAAATACAAGGAGACAGCGCTGGGCGGGCTGGCGGTGAATGTGCCCAATTGCTGAGGGCTCCGGGAAGGTGTCGGGGTAATGGCTGGATCGGGGCCGGCGGTTGTGGCATGCTCGCCGGCATGAGCCTTTCCCGACTTCCCGGATTATTGCAGCCAGTGCGGCGCGACTGTGGGTTTGCCGCGGCTGCTTTGGCGCTCTTGGCTCTGGCGGGGTGCAACCCCTTTGCCTCGGCGCCGGTGGGGGCGCGCTATTTCGCGCAGGATTGTGTCGCTTGCCATGGCGCCGGCGGGCGCGGCGGCGAGGGCGGGCCCGATCTGACCGCGCTGGCCACGCGCGAGGGCGGCTTTCCGCGGCGCGCGGTGCTCAACCGGCTGGATGGCTATGGCCGGGGATTGATCGTTCATGGCGAGGCCGCCATGCCCGATATGAGTTATCTGATGACCGGGCGGCTGATGCCCGCCGATCTGGGCCGTGGTGCGCAGCGCATGATGCCCGAGCGCATTGTCGCGCTGAGCAACTATCTTGAGCGCATCCAGGACTGAGGTGCCGAATCTGGCCCGCCGTGCTTTTCAGCCGTCTCGCCCATGGCTGGCAGGCCAGCGTGGGGCGCCTGTCAGCGCCGAAATCGCCGCATCAAGCGATTGTGACGGCAGCATCACCAGCAGCGCCGGGCGGTCCGGCCGCAACTCCACCCTCTCGGCGGCGACCCTGTTCGAAGTGCCGATCATGCCGCCCGGGTCGAACAGCAGCGCGTCGGTGGGCCAATGCAGCCCCTGGCTGGCGCAGCGAACCGGGCGCATCGGGTAGAGCGACAGCCGGCTGCCCGGTGCCAGCGCTAGGCGCAGAAGCGGCGGGCAGAGAAAGCACAGATCCTCGCCCGCATCCATGAGCACCGGTGCGCCGGGGTTGCGCAGAAGCGTGCTCATCCCCGCCAGCGTGTGATCGAGCCGCCCGCCGGTAAAGCCCAGCGCCAGCATGAATGGGGCGCCGCCATGGGCCAGCACATGCGCCAGCGCCTTGTCGAAATCGGTATCCTCCTGGCCCGGACGGTGCAGCTGGCGATCGGCGGCGATGGCCCGGCGGGCATGGGGTGAGATCGAATCGAAATCGCCGATCACCAGCTCGGGTATCACCCCGGCGGCCAGCGCTCGGTCGGCGCCGCTGTCCACCGCCACCAGGCGCGGCGCGCGCTGCAGGGCGCGCTCGAGCGCCCCTTGCGCCAGCATTCCGCCCCCCAGCAGGGTGATGGCGCGGTCGGTTGTCGGGCTCTGGTTCATCGGGTTGCCTTGCCAATTGCGGCACTGCGAGGCAAGCTTGGACACAATCGGATCACCAAATTTCCGCGATCTTTCCTTTCAATCGCACTCCTCGATGGTCAGGTTGGCGGGGAACGTCGACAAAGGGCAAGGGCGTCATGGTTGGTCAGAGCAAGATTTTAACGGTTTCCTACGGGACGTTCTCCTGCACGCTGGAAGGATTCGACGATCCGTTTTCCACGATGCGGGCGATTGCGGAATATTTCCGCGATCTGGCGGCCGAGGACCGTTATTTCGGTGCCGAGCCGCCCACCCCCGATGCCGAGATGCTGCACCGCATTGCCGAGCGCGAGATCAAGCGCCGGGTCGAGGCGCGCGTGCAGGACAATGGCGTGATCTTGCGCCCGCAGATCGATGGCCCTGCCGAAGGTTCCGAAGCCGCCATCGAAGACTCTGACGCCGAAGCTGAAACCACTCAGGCCGACGCGCCGGAGCAGGACAACGCGCAAGCCGACAGTTTCGACGACGAGAGCGAGCTTGCCGAGGCAGACGCCCTTGCAGCCGACCCTGTTGAAGGCGGCGAAGATGAGGCCGGCGATACCGATGTGCAAGAAAGCGAGGAACCGCGCCCGGCCAGACAGCCCGACGCGGCGGTGCAGGCCGCCGCCATGGTTGCCGCGGCCCCTGCCGACGGCGAGGCGGAGCTGGATCAGGGCGCGGTGACAGGGATCGCGGCCAAGCTGCAGCGCATTCGCGCCGCGGTTGCCCAGGCGCGCAACCTTCAGCCGCGCGACGATCAGGCCGGCGCCCTGTCTGCCCGCGCCGAGGCTGAACGCCGGGCTGCCGAGGAAGCCGCCCGTGCCGAAGCCGAGCGTCAGGCCGCCGAGGAAGCTGCCCGCGCCGAGGCCGAACGCCAGGCCGCCGAGGAAGCCGTCCGCGCCGAGGCTGAGCGTCAGGCCGCCGAGGAAGCCGCCCGCGCCGAGGCCGAGCGTCAGGCCGCCGAGGAAGCCGCCCGTGCCGAGGCCGAGCGTCAGGCCGCCGAGGAAGCCGCCCGTGCCGAGGCCGAGCTTCAGGCCGCCGAGGAAGCCGCCCGTGCCGAAGCCGAGCGTCAGGCTGCCGAGGAAGCTGCCCGCGCCGAAGCCGAGCGTCAGGC
>JAFIEG010000054.1 GCA_020832665.1 Pararhodobacter sp.
GCAGTTCTCGGTGGGCGCCAAATTGAAACTAAACTGCACTGCGTCCGGCAAGATGTACCTGTCAACGCTCAGTGATCTCAGGCTCGACAGCTACCTTCGCAACGTCGACCTCGAGGCCCGGACCGCCAACACCATTACTGATCGCGATGATCTGCGCACGGAAATAGAGAAAGTGCGTGCTCTGGGCTTCGCGGTCGACAATGAAGAGTTTCTTGACGGCGCAATCGCCTTTGCGATGCCGCTGCGCGACAAGTACGGGCGTATGCCCGCGACGATTTCGTTTCAGGGCCCGACACAGCGAATGTCCATCGAGCAGGGCTACGAGCATCTGCCGCGCCTGGAGCGCGCCGCAGAGGAGCTTTCAGCCCTGCTGTGAAGTGTGGCGGCATGCGGCAGCACTGAAGCGATCATGGTGCATTGCCGCCCGGCAGGCATCACACTGGCACGAACTGGAGGAGAGCCCGATGGCCATATCCTATCTGAAGAGGGCTGCGAAAACGCCCGAGACGGAGTCTGGCCAGGCGCAGGCGGTCGTCGGCGAAATGCTCGCCCGCATCGAGGCCAAAGGCGAGGATGCGGTGCGCGGGTATGCCCTGAAACTTGACAAATGGGACGGGCCGATCGTCGTGACGGCCGACGAGATGGCCGCGCGTGCGGCTGAAGTCCCGCAGCAGGTCAAGGATGACATCGCCTTTGCCGTGGAACAGGTGCGCATCTTCGCGCTGGCGCAGAAGGCTTCGGTGCGCGACTTCCAGATGGAGATGCCCTCGGGCCTGACAGTCGGGCAGAGATGGGTGCCGTGCAATGTCGCGGGCTGCTACGTGCCGACCGGGCGGTACGCGCATATCGCTTCGGCCTGCATGTCGGTGGTGACCGCCAAGGCCGCCGGGGTGAGAACCGTCGTCGCCTGCTCGACACCGTATCGCGGCGGGGCGATGCATCCTTATGTGCTCTATGCGATGCAACTCGCCGGCGCCGATATCGTCATGACGCTGGGCGGCGTGCAGGCGATTGCGGCAATGGCTTACGGTCTTTTCACCGGCAAGCCAGCCGACATTATCGTGGGCCCCGGAAACAAGTTCGTCGCCGAGGCCAAGCGGATGCTCTTCGGCAAGGTCGGCATTGACGTCTTTGCCGGCCCCTCCGAGATCGGCATCATCGCCGACGCGACGGCGGACGCGGAGATTGTCGCCGTCGACCTGGTCGGTCAGGCCGAGCACGGGCACGAGTCGCCCGCCTGGCTCTTCACCCCGGACCGGGGGCTGGCCGAGCGTGTAATGGCGCGCGTGCCGGAACTGATCGCGACCCTTCCCGAACCCGCGCGCGAGGCTGCCGATGCCGCCTGGCGCGACTATGGCGAGGTGATCCTGTGCGACACGCGCGAGGAACTCGTTGCGGTTTCGGATCGCTATGCGTCCGAGCATCTGGAGTTGCATTGCGACGATCTCGACTGGTGGCTTGAGAACCTGACCAATTATGGCTCGCTCTTCGTCGGCGAGGAAACGACGGTCGCCTTTGGCGACAAGTGCTCGGGCCCCAACCACATTCTGCCGACGAAATACGCGGCGCGCTATTCGGCCGGCCTGTCGGTGCACAAGTTCCTCAAGCCGTTGACCTGGCAAAAGGCCGACCGCGAAGCCAGCAGGGAACTTTCATTGCGCACGGCGCGGATCTCCAGACTGGAAGGGATGGAGGCGCATGCCCGCACCGCCGATGCGCGCATGAACAAGTATTTTCCCGGCCACAGTTTTGATCTGGGCGAGCCGGTCCGTTCGAACTCGTGATGGGTCGGCTCGACCATCTGTTTGACCTGTCGGGGCGGGTTGCTCTGGTCACCGGCGGCAGTTCCGGGATCGGCCTCGCGATGGCCCGCGCCCTGGGCCGGCAGGGCGCGCGCATGCATCTTGCGGCGCGCTCGCGCGACACGCTTGAACAGGCGGCGGTGGACCTCGCCGCCGAGGGGATTGTGGCCCGGGCGCATCCGGCCGATCTCTGCGATCCGGCCGCGCTCGACCAGCTTGCCAAGGTGGCGGGTGCGGTGGATATTCTTGTCAACGCCGCTGGGGTCAACCTGCGCCAGCCCTATGCCGAGGTCACGCCCGAGGCCTTCGATCTGCACATGGCGCTGCACCTGCGCGCGCCCTTCCTGCTGGTCCGGCACCTGGCGCCGGGGATGGCGGCGCGCGGATGGGGCAGGGTGCTCAACATCGCCTCGCTGCAATCGGTACGCGCCTTTGCGAACTCGGCCCCCTACGGCGCGGCCAAGGGCGGGGTGGTGCAGCTGACGCGTGCCATGGCGCAGGAATTCTCGGGTCGCGGCGTCACCTGCAACGCCATCGCGCCGGGCTTCTTTCCGACGCCCCTGACCGCCGCGGTGTTCGACGACCCCGACCTCGCCACTGCCAATGCCGCGCGCACCGCGATCGGGCGCAACGGGGAGCTTCAGGATTTGCACGGCGCGACGGTGTTCCTTTGCTCGGACGCTTCAGGCTACGTCACCGGGCAGACGCTTTTCGTCGATGGCGGCTTCACCGCGAAGTAGGAGCTTGGATGCACGCGCTTGTCTATACCGGCCCGAACCGCATCATCTGGAGCGAGGTGCCGATGCCCTCTCCCGGGCCCGGCGAGGTGCTGGTGGCGGTGCGCGCGGTGGGCATCTGCGGCTCGGACATGCATGCCTTCCATGGCCATGACGACCGCCGCCCGGCGCCGCTGATCCTGGGCCACGAGGCGGCGGGGCTGGTTGCCTCGGGCCCGCGCAAGGGCGAACGGGTGGCGATCAACCCGCTGGTGGTGGACCTCGACTGCCCTGTAGCCCGCGCCGGTCGGCCGCATCTGTCGCCCACGCGCGCCATCATCTCGATGCCGCCGCGCCCTGGCGCCTTCGCCGAATATGTCACCATCCCCGAGCGTAACCTGCTGACCGTGCCCGATGGGCTAAGCCTGCGCCACGCGGCGCTGAGTGAGCCGGTGGCGGTGTCGTGGCACGCGGTGCGCGTCGGGCTTGAACGGCTGGCCGAACCGATTGGGCAGGTGCGGGTGCTGGTGCAGGGCGGCGGGGCAATCGGAATCGGTGCCGCGCTGGTCGCGCGGGCCTGGGGCGCGGCGCGGATCAGCCTTGCCGAGCCCCACGCCGGGCGCCGCGCGACGGTGGCGCAGGAGGCGGGGATCACGGCTATCGACCCGCAGATGCAGGACCCCGGCGCAGATGCCTTCGACCTGATCATCGATGCTGTCGGCGCGGCGGCCACGCGGCGCGATGCGTCGCGCTGGGTGCGCCCGGGGGGCGTGATCGTGCATGTAGGCCTTCTGCCCGGCAACGAGGGCTACGACATCAGGCGGATAACGCTGCAGGAGATCACGCTCACCGGCTCTTATTGCTACACGCCGCAGGACTTTGGCGACGCCCTCGCGGCGCTGGCCGGCGGTCGGCTGGGCCGGTTGCACTGGATCGAGGCACGGGCGCTGGCCGATGGTGCCCGCGCCTTTGCCGATCTCGATGCCGGGCGGGTCGATGCCGCGAAGATCGTTCTGGAAACTGGTCAGATTTCGGTTTGATAACAGATGGCTGATGTATGCACCCACGAGAGTCGCAACTCCAGCGGCATGCCCGCGTAGTCCAGCGCGATGCGCCGGATACGCAGCAGCGGCGTGCCGGGTGCAAGCCCAAGCGCAGCAGCGCAGCGCCCCTCGGCAGAGACAGCGACGACCTGTTCCCGCGCCCGATGGACGGTTGCCCCGAAACGGGTCTGATAGAGTTGGTAGAGCGTGTTGGGTAAAAGCTCCGGCCGGGTCTCCAGTTCGCCAAAGCGCGCGGCATCGAGCAGGATTTGCTCGAAGATGATCGGGGCCCCGTCACCCTCGCGCAGGCGGGTGATGCAGATGACCCGCGCACCCTTGTTCAGGCCGAGCGCTGTGGCCTCGGCGGCCTCGGCCGGCCGGCAGCTTCGCGTCAAAACCCGGCTTTCGGGGCGCAGCCGGCTGCCATCGGGCCGGCGCAGGTTGAAGAAGCGAAACAGCGCCGCGTCGCTGTCGTGGCTGCTGACAACCGTGCCCTTGCCCTGCCGGCGAACGACGACGCCGTCGCGTGCCAGTTCCAGCAGCGCCTTGCGCAGGGTGCCGACGGCCACGCCGAGGCTTTCCGCCAGCCGGATTTCAGGCGGCAGGTAGGTGCCCGGCCCCCATTCGCCCGAGGTGATGCGCGCCATCAGGAGATCGCGCACCTGCTGGTGAAGGGGTTGGGCAACGGGGCGTTCATCCTGGGGCATCGTCTATCTCGGGCTCGGTCGGACACGTTGTCGTCTATCGCGGAAATCGCGGCAAGGGGCAGGGCATCGATTGACACCGCAATAACTATAAACTATACAGTTTTCAAGCGTGACCATACCCGCCAAGGAACCCTTCCGTGAGCACCGATCGGATATCGCCCGGCGCGGCCCGCCACTTGGCGCTGCAGGCCTTTGCTGGTGGCGGAATGCCGGCCGATCTGGCCGAACTCGCCGTGCAAGCGCTCGTGCGGGCCAATCACGAGGCGCTGGAATCACACGCACTGGCGCGGGCGCCGCTCAATGTGGCGCAACAACGCGCGGGCAAGGTTGTCATCGGGGCGCGACCGCGCCCGCCCGCTTTGCCCCCGACTTTACCGCGCGCGCCGATGCGATCGAGATTTCGCCAACGCTTCATGCTTGCCTGACGGCGCCCGCTGCAGGCCGAATTCATCGCCACTCACCAAGGGAGAGAAGGACCCATGAGCGCAAACACCCATCCGCATCTGCTTGTTCACGACAAGGCCGACAATGTCGGGGTCGTTGTGGTCGAGGGGCTGAGCGCGGGCACCGACATGCTCTGTGTCTGTACCGAGGACAATTCGGATTTCCGCCTGACCGCGAAGGCCGACATTCCCATCGGTCACAAGGTGGCCCTGAAGGCGCTGCAAGCCGGCGACACGGTCATCAAGTACGGCGAGGACATCGGCAAGATGGTTGGCCCGGCCGAGGTTGGCGGCCATGTCCACACGCACAATCTGAAAACCAAGCGCTGGTAGGGGGCAAGATCATGGCATTCGATTTCACGCAAGAGACGCTCAAGGCCTGGCGGCGCGAGAACGGCCGTGTGGGCGTGCGCAACCATGTGCTGATCCTGCCGGTGGACGATATTTCAAACGCCGCCTGCGAGGCGGTTGCCAACAACGTCAAGGGCACGTTGGCAATTCCGCACGCCTATGGCCGGTTGCAGTTCGGCGAGGATCTGGACCTGCATTTTCGCACCATAATCGGCACCGGTGCCAACCCGAATGTGGCGGCGGTTGTCGTCATCGGTATCGAGCCTGAATGGACGAAGACAGTCGTCGACGGCATCGCCAGGACCGGCAAGCCGGTCGAGGGATTCTGGATCGAACAGAACGGCGATTTCGAAACCATCCGCCGCGCCTCGTGGAAGGCCAAGGAATATGTCCACTGGGCGACCGAGCTGCAGAAGGAGGACGTGCCGCTGACCGATCTGTGGGTATCGACCAAATGCGGCGAAAGCGACACGACGACGGGGCTGTCATCGTGCCCGACGGTGGGCAACATGTATGACAAGCTGCTGCCGCATGGGCTTTACGGCTGCTTCGGCGAGACCTCGGAAATCACCGGGGCCGAGCATATCTGCGAGAAGCGCGCCGCCACACCCGAAGTGGGCGAGAAGTTCATGAAGACCTTTCAGGCCTACCAGAACGAGGTGATCGAACCGTTCAAGACCTCGGATCTTTCCGACAGCCAGCCCACCAAGGGCAACATCCTGGGCGGGTTGACCACGATCGAGGAAAAGGCCCTCGGCAACCTCGAGAAGATCGGGCGGACATCGACCTATATCGATGTGCTGGAACCCGCCGAGGCGCCGGCCAAGGGCCCCGGGCTCTATTACATGGACACGTCATCGGCAGCGGCGGAATGCGTGACGCTGATGGCGGCGGCGGGCTATGTCATCCACACCTTTCCGACCGGGCAGGGCAATGTGGTCGGCAATCCGATCGTGCCGGTGATCAAGATCTCGGGCAACCCGCGCACATTGCGCACCATGGCCGAACATATCGATGTCGATGTCACCGGCGTGCTGCGCCGCGACATGACCATCGACCAGGCGGGCGACGCGCTGATCGAGATGATAAAGCGCACCGCCCAGGGCCGTGTCACCGCCGCCGAGGCGCTGGGGCATCGCGAGTTCTCGATGACCAAGCTCTACCGCTCGGCGTGAACGGGGGCGGGTCGCGGTGGGCATCGAACCCCCCCCGCGACCCGGTCGGGCGCGAGCGCCCTCCGCGCCCGGTCTCAGGCGACAGGAACAGCTTGCGCCCATTTCCAGCCAGCGCGAGCAAGCCGCCTCGCTTTTTCCGGGGTTCCTTCCCGGCGCGATCATCGCCGCGCATGTTCCCCGAGGCCGACGAGGGGATGATCTGGTTGCGCCGGGGTGGAGCAGGACTTTGCGCGCATCCTGCGAGCGCGCACCAATCGCGCGCCCTGGCAGGGGTTTTGCCATGCGCAATCTTGCGCCGTAGCGGTGGTTGATCTGACGGCCGCGCGCGTCGGCGCATCGCGCGCGTCTGGCTGTGGTCACCACTCTTGCAGGTAGTCGTGCACCACTTCGCCAGCGTCGTCCTGGGCTGGCAACGCGAACCGGGCGCGCCAACCGGGCGGGTGAACACGCTTGGCGGCGCTATCGCCCTTGGCCACACTGTGCGGGCGTCGGGCGCAAGGCTGACGGCCAACCTTTTGCGGGCGCTGGACGAGGCAGGCGGGCGACACGCGGTGCAGACAATGTGCAAAAGCGGCGGCATGGCCAATGCGACACTGATTGCAAGATTGCAGGACAGGGCAATCAAACCAGATGGGCAAAGGTCGCCGAACTTGCCCTCGCCAACTGTTCGGCCATGATATCCTCGCGCTGGAGGTTCTTGGCACCGCCCTGCGCTGAGAAAAATTGATCGCCTACTCCTGAAGCCTGGTCGAATTTGCCGCTTTTGTTCAATGGCTGGGCTGTTGGCATTACTTTTCCTTTCCCCGCCGAGGCTTATCATGTGGCCGTTTGTGACGGGTAATCGATGGTGCGAATGCCGTGACCCTGTGTTCCACGCCCTTCGCCCGCGAATGGCCACGGGCGCACTGCCTGCCGGTTGACGATGTGCCAGGCATCACGGGCTTGGGCGATCCGCGATGCGGTGCTCGCGTGTAATATCCCCGAGGCCGGGCGGCTGATATGTGCGCATTGCCTGCGCAGGGGCAGAGAACACCCGGACACCGGCGCTTGATTGGACCGCGCCGCTCAGGGCAGCGGGATATGCTCGTCGCGGTCTGCCGGCGGCAGGTCGAAGCGGCCCCGGCCCCAGCGCTCGGCGCGCCATTCCTCTTTCGCCGCCTCGATCCGCTCACGCGAGGAGGCGACGAAGTTCCACCAGATATAGCGCTTCCCGCCCATGGTGGCGCCGCCCAGCGCCATCAGCCGCGCGCCCTGCGCCCCGGCCTGCACGGTGATGCGGTCGCCGGGGCGAAAGACCATCATCCGCCCGGCCTCGAATTCCTGCCCGGCAATGCCGACCGCCCCTTCGGTGATGTAGAGCCCGCGATCCTCGTGATCGTCGGGCAGCGGAAAGCGCGCGCCGGGGGCGAGCTGCACATCCAGATAGAAGGTCTCGGAATGCAGCGTGGCCGGCGCTTTTGCGCCATAGGCATGGCCCAGGATCAGCCGCGCGGTGATGCCGGTATCGGTGATCTCGGGCAGGGCCTCCTTGCCATGATGCTCGAAGCTGGGCGCGTCATCTTCATGCGCCTCGGGCAGGGCGATCCAGGTCTGGATGCCGAAAAGGCTCGACGGGCCTTGCCGCGCCGGTGCCGGGGTGCGCTCGGAATGGGTGACGCCGCGCCCGGCGATCATCCAGTTGAGCGCGCCGGGTTCGATGATCTGATCGGAGCCGGTGCTGTCGCGGTGATGAAACGAACCGCGATAGAGATAGGTCACCGTGCCCAACCCGATATGCGGATGCGGGCGCACATCGACGCCCTTGCCGGTCAGGAATTCGGCCGGGCCGGCCTGATCGAAGAAGATGAAGGGCCCCACCATCTGCCGCTTTGGTGCCGGCAGGGCGCGGCGCACCTCGAAGCCGCCGATATCGCGCGCGCGCGGCACGATCAGGGTTTCGATGGCATCGGCGCCGATATCATCGGGGCAGCCGGGGTCAAGGGTGGGGTTCCAGCTCATTTCGCATTCTCCTGTCCGATTGGGGCAAGGTAAGGCCGGGCAGGGGGGCAGGCAAGCATGGCCCCTTCGCCGGCACCGAAGGCGGGTTTCGGCGCGCAGGTGCTTGGCGGGCGCCATCGCGTTGCCTATCTGGCCTTAAGTGCCGATCGCGCAGGGCTTGGCGCGCGGCTTATCGACAGGGCCAGGGCGGCGCGCCGGCAAGGGCGAACCAGGGCGCATGAGCAGGAGCGCAGACATGCCAAGCGGCATCCACCATGTCACCGCGATCACGGCGCGGGTTCAGGCCAATGTCGATTTCTACGCGGGCTTTCTGGGCCTGCGGCTGATCAAGCAGAGCGCCGGCTTCGCCGATGGCGAGCAGTTGCACCTGTTTTATGGCGACGGCGCCGGCTGCCCCGGCAGCATCGTCAGCTTTCTGGTCTGGGAAGCCGGCGCGCGCGGGCGCAGCGGCCACGGCCAGCCCTTCGAGATTGCGCTGGCCGTGCCGCCCGCCAGCATCGGTGAGTGGCTGTCGCGGGCGCTGGCTGCGCAACTGCCGGTCGAGGGGCCAACGCGTGAATTCGGTGAGCCGGTCTTGCGGCTGAAAGACCCCGACGGGATCATCGTCAAGCTGGTGGGCGCCGATCTGCCCGCCGCCGCGCCGCTGCCCGACCCGATCGCGCCAACCCGGCTGCGCTCGGTGACCCTGCTGAGCGCCGAGGCCGAGGCCAGCGCCGCCTTCCTTGCCCGTTTCGGCTATCGCCCCGGCCCGGTCGAGGGCGCGGTTCGGCGGATGCTCTCGGAAACCGATGCGCTCGATCTGCGCGACGGGGCGGGCTATGTGCCGGCAATCCCCGGCACCGGGATGATCGATCATGTCGCCTTTCGCGCCGCCGATGCCGGCGCCCTGCGCGCGATGCGCAAGGCGTTGGGGCGGGCGCCGGGCCTGACCGAAGTCCATGACCGGCGCTACTTCCTGTCGCTCTATATGCGCGATCCGGCCGGGCTGTTGCTCGAACACGCCACCGATGCGCCGGGATTCACCGTCGATGAGCCGCAAGACCGGCTGGGGGAAACCCTGCAATTCCCACCCCATGATGCCGCCCGCGCCAGCGATCTGCGGGTGATGCTTCCGCAATTCGCCCGCCCGGGCGAGGAAAGGATGCCGATGCGCGATCTGCCCTTCATCCACCGCCTGCACCGGCCCGACGATCCTGACGGTTCCGTGATCGTGCATCTGCACGGAACCGGGGGCAACGAGGCCGATCTGATGCCGCTTGCCCATAGCATCGCGCCGCGCGCGACGCTGCTGGGCGTGCGCGGGCGCTCGACGGAAGAGGGTATCAACCGCTGGTTTCGCCGCTTCGACGCCGTCACCTATGACCAGGCCGACATAATATCCGAGGCCGAGGCCTTTGCCGGTTTCGTTGCCGGCGCGGTGCGCGGCTACGGGCTTGATGCCGCGCGGATGACCTTCCTGGGCTATTCAAACGGCGCAAACCTGTTGGGAGCGGTGATGCTGCTGCATCCCGGCGTGGTGCGCCGGGCGATCCTGCTGCGCGCGCTCGCGGCGCTGGAGAACCCGCCCGCGCCCGATCTGGCCTGCACCGAGGCGCTGATGCTGAGCGGCGCGCATGACCCTTTCGCGCGCATGGCCCCGGCGCTGGAGGCGGCGCTGCGCGCAGGCGGCGCGGCGATTGATGCGCGCCATCTGCCTGCCGGTCACGAACTCACCGAGGCCGATCTGAGCGCTGCAAGGGAATGGTTCGCGGCGCGAAGCTGACCGGGCAGGGCGGAGGCACCAGCACCGGTGCCGCCAGCATGCTGCGCCCAGATCACTCGAGCGGCTTCAGCGCGGCCTCGATGGCGGCGCGCTGGGGTTCGAGGAAGGGTGGCAGCGACAGTGCCTCGCCCATCGTCTCGAAGGGTTCGTCCACATCGAAGCCCGGCCCGTCGGTGGCCAGCTCGAACAGATTGCCGCCGGGCTCGCGGAAATAGAGGCTGCGGAAATAGAACCGTTCGATCTCGCCCGAGTTCTGCACGCCGAGTTCGCTCACCCGCTGTGTCCATGCGCTCAGCGCCGCGCGGTCGGGCACGCGGAAGGCGACGTGATGCACCGCACCTGCGCCCCGGCGCGCGACCGGCAGGCCGGGCTGGACGGCGACATGCAACTCCGCCGCCGGCCCGCCTGCGCCCATCGCAAAGACATGGACCTGACCTTGGCCATCGGGGCTGGGGTAGTCGCGTACCTGGCGCATGTTCATGACCTGCGTAAGTAGCGCCTCGGTCGACGCCAGATCGGGCACCGAGATTGTGATCGGGCCGAGCCCGCGGATCTGATGCTCGGCTGGCACCGGGCTTTTCTCCCAGGGGTGTGCGGGGCCGGGCGCATCGGCGGTCAGGCGCAAGCGCTGACCCTCCGGATCCTCGAAATCGAGGCTGACTCGACCGCCGGTTTCGCCGATTTCACCCGCCGTCAGGCCCGCCTCGCGCAGCCGCGCCGCCCAGTAGTCGAGGCTGGCTTCGTTCACACGCAGCCCGGTGCGGGAAATCGAATTCGTGCCGCGGTGTTCGGGGGTGAGGGGCCAGTCGAAAAAGGTCAGGTCGGTTCCCGGGCTGCCGGCGCCATCGGCGAAAAACAGATGATAGGCCGTTGTGTCATCCTGGTTGACGGTCTTCTTGACCCGCCTGAGCCCCAGCACCTGCGTGTAGAAGCGGTTGTTGCCGGGTGCGTCGGCGGAAATCGCGGTGAGGTGGTGAATGCCGGTCAGGTCCATCTTGGCCTCCTTTTCGTTGCCCCCAATATGGCAGATCGCAAGGCATCCGTGCAGTCCCCACTTGCGCAAAACCTCATGCGCAACGGTCGAACGCCATGCGCGCTCCAAACTGCGCCCCCGGCTGGCCATCGCCGCGCCGGTGATCAAGGCCTGCAGGCAGAACGCTGTGCCCCGGGTGTGCGAGCCTCACGCGCAGCCGATCCCTGTCCTTTGGCCTTTGGCGGCACCGATGCCGGCAAACGGCGGATACCGGTTTATCATCCGGTTGCCGAACTGGCCGGGGTTGACCCGCGACACGCACGCATTCCGCTTCGCCATCGCGCGACAGGAAGGGAAACGCGCAAGAGCCATAGTGCTTGACGCCATCGTTCTCAAATGCAACGCTTCTCTTTAACAAATGAATTTATTCATTGTGCTCCTGCCGAATGCGGTGCGGCAATCAGCCAGGAGCGTTTTCGGTGCTGCACGGCGACTGGCCGCGCATCGATACCACCCCACCGGCTGCGATCACCGCGTTTAATGCGTGCCCGCCATCCAGGAGTTTCACGATGCCCAGATCATATGTTTCGGACGGCCTCTTTTCCCCTCGCAGCGGTTTTTCCAGCCGGCGTACCTTTTTGAAATCCTCGGCTGCGCTGCTTGGCGCGGCATCGCTGGGGGCGTTGGGGGCGACACGGGCATGGGCTGGCGGGGCCAGGCGCTACTCGATAGACACGCCGGCCGTCACGACGCGCGAGCGGATGCTTTCCTTCCCGCAGACATTGTCGCCTGGCCTTGAGAAGAACGAGCTTCATCTTGTTTCGAGATATGGTGAATTCGGCTATGGTGAATGGTCCTTCGGCTCGGGCCTGCCGGTCATGGAGCGTCGGGACTTGATGCCGGCCGATTATAACCGGGCGGAAAGCGATGAAAGGGAGAGGCTTCTCAGATTTGTCGCCTTTGCCGATGTGCATATCACCGACAAGGAAGCACCCAATCAGCTGATCCTGTTCCAGCAGATTGATCCCGTTTCGTTCAGAAATACATCCATCTACTCTCCTGTCATGCCGTACACGACGCAGGTTCTCGACGCTGCCGTGCAGACGGTGAACGACCTGCACCGCCGCGACGCTTTCGATTTCGCCATAACCTTGGGCGACGCGTGCAATAATTCCGCATACAATGAAACCAGATGGTTCATCGATGTGCTGGATGGAAAGGTGATCACGCCCAGCAGCGGCGCGCATGTCGGAGCGGACAGCATCGACTATCAGATGCCGTTCCAGGCGGCGGGGCTGGATAGTGATATTCCCTGGTACATGGTGCTCGGCAATCACGACCATCTGTTCATCGGGTCATTCCCGTTTGACGCGGAACCGTCGCTGGGGCTCCGGGAATCCTATACGGCAGATAGCGTCTGGGCCGCTGGCTCTCCGATTCGGGCCGAGGACTTTGCCAGCTTCCCGCCCCTGTTTGATTACCGCAACCTGAGGGCCGAACCGTTGGTTTATCCGGGCGTGTTGGATGGCACCACACCGAACGGTGATATCATCCATGCCGGCAACACCGACGATCCCGCCTTTGGCGGCGAGGCGCCGCGGGTTGTGCCCGATCCGGATCGTCGCCCCATCATCCGCTCGGAATGGGTTGACGAGTACTTCAACACGACATCGCACCCCGTCGGTCATGGCTTCAACCTGATCGATCGCGACACCGGCAACCCCGAGGACGCGGCATTCGCCTGCTACAGCTTCGTTCCAAAGTCCGACATCCCGCTGAAGGTCATCGTTCTGGATGTCACGCAGTCAAATGAGGATGGCTCGTTCGATATCCATGGCCACGGCTATCTGGATGCGCGGCGCCTGGAGTGGTTGCAGGCGGAGCTTGCCAGCGGGCAGGCCGACAACCAGCTCATGATCATCGCCAGCCATATTCCGATCGGTGTGGCGGCGATCGGCTCGCATTTGGAATGGTGGGCGGGGGACGAGAACACCAAACCCGGCTACGAGAATGCTGTCGATCTGGCAGAGCTGGTGGATATCTTGCAAGGCGCACCGAATCTGCTGATGTGGATTGCCGGGCATCGTCACTTTAACGTCGTCAAGGCGTTCCCCTCCGCCGATGCAAGCCGTCCGGAACAGGGTTTCTGGCAGGTCGAGTCGGCCTCGCTTCGTGATTTTCCGCAGCAGTTCCGGTCGTTCGAGGTCTATCTCAACAGCGACTTCACGGTGTCGATCGAGGCCCTGAACATAGATGTCGCCGTGGCTGAGGGCACACCCGCCGCGCAGTCGCGCAAATATGCCATCGCGGCGCAGCAGATCATTCAAAACGACATCAAGCTCAACGACCCCAATCTCGCCACGGCTGGCGGGCGTGGAACGATGCCCATTCCCAGCATGGACCCGACCCGCCCGCAAAGTGATGATCCGTCTGCTCTCGATCCCTCGATCCGCTATGAAGATCTTTCGACGGCCGAGGTTCCGGTTCCCTATCATGCGTCTTGCAACGTGGAGTTGCTGAAACCGCTGAGCGCATCGATGGCAAATCACCTCAGACAGGCGTATCCTTTCCCGAACTGACTGGAAAAGATCACCGGCAGCGCAAGGCGTTGATCGAGATTTCCCGATAGAGCCGTGAATTGTCCGGACGTATGGGCATTGCCTTTGACATCTGTCTTGAGGGCGATGAACGACGACGGACCGGGGGAAGCTGTATCGCGTCAACATTGGCCGGGTTCGAATTCTGGAGAATGTTCGCCCACGGTCCTGTCCCCTTGACCGCGTGTTGGCCAGGCCAACAGCGCCGGCGTGTTGCAAGACGCTGCGTCCTGCCTGAGCATTGCAGGTGTCTTGATGCCGGCTGAGGCGGCGCCCGTGCGGCGGTGGAAATGCCCGTATAATGCAAGATCTGGTGCCAGGACGTTGCAAAGGCAGCATCGCAGGCATAGTGAACATGTGAACAGACGCTCGGGGAAGGCCAGTCATGTCCGGCATGGCACTCAGGGAAGGCTTGGGGAAACTCGCGCATGTCATGGCAATCATGGCAGGGGCGCTGTTGTTCGGCTTTCTTGCGTTATGGCTGAACTTTCCTCTTCCCTGGATGCTGGGCGCGCTGGTGTTCACGGCCACGGTGCGCCTGCTGGATTTCCCTGTGCGCGTTCCCGTTCAGACGCGGCAGCTGGGTCAGCTGTTGGTGGCCAGTTCGGTAGGACTGTCTTTCACACCCGAAGCGCTGCAGTTGATGGGTGCCTTGGCCATTCCCATGGTTCTGGCGGCTTTGCTCACGATTGTGCTCAGCTTTGGCGTGGCAGGTGTGCTGATGAAGATGACCAGTACGGGCGCAAGCATGGCGATCCTTGCGACGCTGCCGATGGGTCCGGTGGAAAGTGCGATTCTGGCCCGCAAGCATGACACGGCGCCCGGGCCAGTGGTCTTTGCCCAGACCATGCGAATTGTCTTGCTGGTGATCCTGATACCGCCGCTGATCGTCTTTCTGGATGGCGGCGTGAACGATCCGGTAGCCGTGTTGCGCGCCGCGGAGTGGACGCCAGAAGGCGCCGCCCTGCTGTTTGTCTTTGGGCTGACAGGCGCGCTGGTGCTGCGCTACATCCGTATGTCGAATCCGTTCTTTCTGGGTGCTTTGGCGGGCGCGGCCCTGGGTGCCGTGTTGGGGCTGCCCGTTTCATCCTATCCCTATGTGGTTCTGGCCGGTGCCCAGATCTTTCTGGGGATCTGGCTGGGCGCCGTGTTCGACAGAGATCTGTTTCGCAATGCGCGCGGCTTCCTTCCCGGATCGATCTTGACCTCGGTCCTGATGATCATCCTCTGCGCCGTCATGGGCCTGGGAATAGCATGGTTAACGGGGCAGCCCTGGCAGGTGATGGTTCTGGCAACTGCCCCCGGCAGCGTCACGGAAATGGCTTTGACGGCCAAGATCCTTCAGGATGGTCTGGCTGTCGTCACGGCTTTCCATATCGTGCGCATCTTCATCATCTTGCCATTCTCAGCCCTGATCGTGGCTCAGGCGCTCCGCTTGATGGGACCAAGGCAGAACTGAAAGGCGCCTGCCGGAAAGTTGTGCCGGTGATTCCACCAGGACGGAAAATGACGACGCGGAAGGGTCTTCACCACCAGCGATTGACACCGCATTCCTGCCGAACTCGCTGCCACGGTTCCCTGGGGCGGCGGCAAGATGTCAGTGCACATGCCCCGGGCGAAATGCAGCCAGGGGTGGCGCCGGTCGTCTGCGCCCCGGCGTTAGCCCGCCACGCTGAAGGGCTGGCACGGATAGCCCGCAGTGATGATGCCCACCGTGTCGCGCCGGCAGGATGGCCGCGACCATGTTGCCCGCAGTTCCAAACGCGAAGCGCGACGCATTGTTGCAAGCTCACCCGCCCAGATAGGCTTTCTGAACCTCTTCGCTTTCCAGAAGCTCCTTGGCGGTCCCCTGGCCCGTAATCACCCCCTTTTCGATCAGATAGCCGCGATCGGCGATGGATAGGCTCTGGTGCGAGTTCTGCTCGACCAGCAGGACCGATGTGCCGGTGGTGGCGATGCTTGGCAGGGCCTTGAAAAGCTCGCTCGTCAGAAGGGGCGCCAGGCCCAGCGACGGTTCGTCGAGCAGCAGAAACCGCGGGCAGGTCATCATTGCCCGCCCTATCGCCACCATCTGCTGTTCGCCGCCGCTCATCGTTCCGGCAATTTGCGCAAGGCGTTGCTTGAGCTTGGGAAATACCTCGAATACACGCTCCATGCTCTCTTCTGCCCTATCGCGGGTGCGAGGCAGGAAGGCGCCTAGCAAAAGGTTTTCATGCACAGTCAGTGTGCTGAACAGGTGCCGCCCTTCCGGCACCAGCGCCAGACCGGCATCCACGATGCGATGGGCAGGCAGTTTGTGGAGCGGCTGCCCGTCCAGCACCACGCTGGCGCCGGGCTCGGTGCGCACCAGCCCGGCCATGGCCTTGATGAGAGTCGATTTTCCCGCCCCGTTCGAGCCCAGCACAACGACGATCTCGCCCTTGCTCACGCTCAGCGAGGCATTTTCCAGCGCCAGGTGATGGCCATAGCGCACCGAGACATTCGAGACTTCAAGCATGATGCGGCTCTCCGAGATAGGCTTCAACGACCAGCGGGTCGGTCAGGACCTGCGAGGGAGTCCCCTCGGCGATTTTCTCGCCGGCATTCATCACCACGCAACGATCGCAAAGCGAGTGGATCGCCGACATGACGTGTTCGACCATGATGATCGTGGTGCCCAGTTTCTGGATCGACCGCACGATCTCGATTCCGGCCAGGAGTTCGGTTGCGTTGAGCCCCGCCAGCCACTCGTCCAGCAACAGCACCTTGGGTTCAAGCGCAAGCGCGCGTGCCAGTTCAAGCCGCTTCTGGTCGATATAGGTCAGCTTCGAAGCTTCCCAGTCGGCCTTGTCGCTCAGGCCGACAATGTCGAGATAGTCGCGGCTGCGTGCCACCATTTCCTCGTTCCAGGGTTGCCCGGGACGAAAGGCCATGCCGACCACCACATTCTCGGTCACCGTCATGTCGGAAATCAGACGCAGAAGCTGAAAGGTGCGGGCCACGCCCTTGCGCGCGACGCGATTGGCCGCAAGCCCGGAAATCACTTCGCCATCCAGTTCGATCGTTCCCCGATCCATGCGCAAGGCGCCCGAGATAAGGTTCATCGTGGTGGTTTTGCCCGATCCGTTGGGCCCGATCAGGCCGAGGATCTCGCCGCGCGCAAGGTCGAAGCTGACATCGTTGACCGCAACCAGCCCGCCGAATGCTTTGCGGGTGCGGTCAAGCCGCATTATCATCTCTGTCATGAACGTTCTCCGATCAGGCCGGCCGAGGTATTGTCCGGCTTGCGGCGGGTGCGGGCGATCAGTTCCTCGACCCGGCCGACAATGCCGTTTGGCAGCAGATAGACGATCAGGATGAACACGACCCCCAGCAGCAGCGAAAAGGCCTGCGGGAAGCGGTCACTCAGCGCCTCGAACAGGAAGGTCATCAGGATCGCACCGAGAAGCGGGCCATAGATGCGATGCATCCCGCCCAGAAGCCCCATGATGACCACCTGGAAAGACAGCGTGATGTTGAAGGCGATGGCGGGATCGATATACGTCCAGCGTGGGGCCATGATGGCTCCGGCAAGCGCCATGATCATCGACGAGCCGACGAAAAGCGCCAGCTTTGCAAAGGTGGGATTCAGGCCGAAATGGCGAGCCATCGTCTCGTCGCCGCCTATCACCCGCAGTGCAAAGCCCAGCCGCGAGCGTTGCAGCGCAACAGCGCCGATCATCACCACGGTCAGCAGCGCCAGGAGTTGCCAGAATATCTGCGTCTGGCTGATATCGAGGAACACATAGCGACCGACGGAGAGCGTGACATTCACCTCATACCAGGTAACGAGCTGGCGCACCATCTCGCTCAGGCCGAAGGTGAATATGACGAAGTAGATGCCGGCAAGGCGAAGCGTGGCCAGGCCGACCACCAGCGCAACGCCACCGCCGATCAACGCCGCCAGCGCCAGCACCGCCGGCCAGGGCATGACCTCGCCGACCACCGCAACGGTATAGGAACCGATGCCGAAGAACACCACGCTGGCAAGCGAGATGTAGCGCGTGGGCCCCGAGAACAGGCCCCAGGCCGTGGCCAGGACCGCGAAGTTCAGCAGCCCGATGGCAAAGGCGAGCTGGAAGCTCGAGACAATGAACGGCAGCAGCGCGACCATGCCGGCGATGGCAAGGATGCCGATATAGGGAAGCGGGGAACGGCTGATCATCTTGCGACCCTCCCGAAGATACCTTGCGGGCGGATGATGAGCGCCAGCAGGAAGACGGCGTAGATCACCGCGATTGTCAGGCCCGGGTCCAGATAGGCGGAAACGAATGCTTCTATCAGGCCCAGCGCCATGCCGGCGATCAACGCGCCCAGCACATGGCCCACACCGGCCATGATAACCACGATCAGGGCTTTCATGGTGAAGACAACCCCCATCTCGGCGGTGAAGGTCATGTAAGTGGAAATCAGCACCCCGCCCAACGCGGCGATCGCGCCACCCAGGCCATAGGCCAGCCCGGCGGCCCAGTTGACGTCGATCCCCACCAGCCGTGCCCCGACCGGGTCAACGGAGACGGCGCGCAGCACCATGCCGGTGCGGGTACGCATCAGGAGCCAGTAGCCGATCGCGCCCACGATCACGGCCGCGCCGAAGGATACCAGACGGTTCAGTGCCACCGTGGCATCAAGGATTCGGACGGGAACCGAAAGATAGTAGTAATTGGTATAGTTGCTGCCGAAGATCAGCAGCAGCACGCCCATGATGGCGAACAGCAGGCCGAAGGTCAGCAACAGGCTGTCGATCTCCAATGCCAGTGGCGAGCGGGCGCGGCGCACGATGGGCATGAGCATCACCCGATAGATCAGCCATGACACCCCGAAGGCCACCGGTACTACCAGGATTGCCAGAATGTAGGGGCTGATCCCGAAGGCGCCGAACATCACGAAAACGGAAAAAGCCGCGGCGATCAGGAATTCGCCGTAACCCAGGTTCATCGTGCGCGACACGCTGTACTGGATCGTCAGGCCCATCGCGACCAGCGCGTAGACCCCGCCAAGCGTCAGGCCGCTCAGCAATGCGAAAAGAAACATGACCTAACCCTCTGGGAACGTCTGCCCAACGCATTCAGCGGCGTCGGGGTTTCGGATGAATCGCCTCGGAAGGCATGGAACGGGGCGCCGGCGGCCGGTCCTTTCAGGGCACCATCCCCGCCGCGAATTGTTTCTTGCAAGGCGGACGGGAGCAAGACCCCGCGCCCTGCCTCGGCGCAGGAGCCGCCCGCGCGCGCCATCGGTTTCGTCTGCATGGTGCACCGGCCGGCGAAGACTGGTTGTCTGGGCATCGGCAAGGCTTCGTTTCGTGTTGCCAGGCTCTGACGGCACCGCTTGTCGGGCACGGTATGCTCGGCCGCCAACGAATGGTGGGGAAGCGCGCGACATGCCGCGCGCTGCCCCGCAGGCACTGCTCAGCGCTCGGGCCAGGGCTGCTTGGGCATGATGAATTCGCCGGCGCCCGGCACGTCGCGCGGACCAAGCCCCACGACATAGCCGTCCATGTACTGACCGACCTTGAAGATGTCCGGCATCATCTGGCTGGCCAGGCTGACCTCGCCCAGAACCGTGTCGAAGATCCCCGATTTCATTTCCTCGGCTATGATGGTGTTGTCCAGCGTGCCGGTGCGCTCGATGGCCTGCTCCATGGCCTCCAGCGCCGCGTACATAACGATGGATCCGCCGCTGTCCGGGCGGCGGCCGGTAACCTCGATATGCCGCTCGATATAAGCCAGCGTGCGCTCGTCGGCCATGTTCAGCCCGCCATGCGTAAGCACCGTGTTCGCGGTTGAGCCGAAACGGTCGGCGAAGAAGGGGAAGGCCCCGCCGATGCCCACATACATCACGTTCGGATTGAAGCTCTGCAACTGGGCGGTATCGGTGATCGCCACCGTGTCGGGCGGATAGCTGAAGGCCGCGAAGGCCTTGATGTCACGAACTTCGGCGAGCATGGACGAGAAGTCCTGCGTGCCGACCGGATAGGTGCGGTCGAAGACCAGGTTGAAGCCGTAATCCGAAAACGCCTGCCTCGCCGCCGCCGCCAGGTCGATGCCGAAGGCATCGGAGACCGAGATCATCGCCACATCGTCGTCGATATGCCCGGCTGTGCGCGCCTCGTCCATCAGTTCAACCACCGGTTCTGCCCAGGATGACGCGGTCCCCGACAGCATGAAGGCGCGCGGCCAGCGCTGGATCAGGTCCGGCGCGCGGTTGGTGATCGCGGTGGGCGTGCTCTGGATGAAACCGTGACGGTCGAAAAGCGGGCCGACGGCCAGGTTCAGTGCCGTGCCCCATGGGGCAAGCAGGATGTCCACCTCGTCGCGGTTGATCAAACGCTCGACGGCGCGCACGGCCTCTTCCGAATTCGAGCGATCGTCATACTCGATCACCTCGACCGGATGGCGTTCGTCGCCGACAAGCAGCCCGCCCTTCTCGCGCAGTTCATGTACCCACAAATGGTAGTTCGGCAAGATGGTCGTCCCGGCGCCGCCGGCATTGGGACCGGTCAGCGAGATGGCGTAGCCGATCTTCACCGGCGCGCCGCTGGCCAGCGCCTTGCGCGGCCGCAGGCCCAAAAGCGGAGCCGCGCCCAGCCCGGCAAGCGATGCGATTGTCTGTCTTCTGGTAAACTTCATGTTGTCCTCCCTTGGATGCCGTTCCTGGTGTCTCTTGCCTTCCCGGCAATCGGCGCCGTTTCCTGGTTGGGGCCGGCCGGCCCTTGTGCTGGTGCGATCAGCGCGCCAGAATCTGGCGCAGCACCCGCAAAAGGTCTTCTTTTGGCGCCTCGCTCATGGCGATTGAACGCCAGCACACATGCTGGTCTGGCCGCACGAGCAAGCAGCCGGTGTCGCGTATCTCCGAGACCCGGGCCCAGTCGCCGCTATGATCGATATAGGTCTGCCGCGGGCCGATGATGTGGCTGACGAGATCAATCCCGAGATCCGCCGCGACCTTGGACGCTGCCTCGGCCCAGGCATCGCCTCCCAGGCCGGTCAGCAGCGTGAATCGCCCCTTGCCGCAGATGTCCAGCGTTGAGATCGCCGCGCCATTGTCGTGACGGTAAAGCCATGCATGCGGCAGCCGCGCCCCGGGCCAGGTGGTGGGCTGGTAGTGCAGGTCTGCGTCCAGTTCGAATGCGGGTTCGATCTGGTCATCGGTGACCACCGCATTCGACCGGTAGCGCTGGTTCATCTCGATCCCGTGCGCGTCGAATTCGTATTTCTTGAAGGCGATCGCCTTGCGAATGGCCTCGCGCTGTTCCTCGGCGTGGGGCGTGCCGGCGCTGCGGGCTTCGAGGTTCTTCTGCATCTGCTCGGGGTCGACCCCCTCGGCCATGCCAAGAGCTTCGAAGATGGGGCCGAATTCGGCAATCGACTGGTTTGCGCGGGTGACGATCTGCTTGGCGATCGGGGCGCGCTCGTCATTGTAGCTGTCCAGCAGCGCCTCGCCGGCCTGGCCTTTCAGAACCATGGCCAACTTCCATGCCAGGTTGAACGAATCCTGGATCGAGGTGTTCGATCCCAGCCCGTTCGATGGCGGATGGCGGTGGATCGCATCACCCATGCAAAACACCCGATCATTCGAGGTGCGCGTGGCGTAGTAGTTGTTGACAGTCCATGTGCTGGCCGACAGCAACTCGATTTCCAGATCAGGGTCGCCCACCAACTGACGCGCGACGCCGGTCGCCACCTCGGGCGTTACCTCGGGCGCAGGTTCGTTGATGTCGTAACCCCAGACAATCAGCCATTCGTTCCAGGGCCGCACCATCCGCACAAGCCCCATGCCGATCCCGCCGACATCGGCGCCGGGCTGCATCACCCAGTAGAGAACCGACGGGCGGTGCGCGACATATTTCGACAGGTCGGCCCGGAACAGGATGTTCATCGACCCGCCCACACCCATCTTGCCCTCGAACGGAAGGCCAGCATGTTCTGCCACCAGCGATTTTCCACCATCCGCGCCAACCAGATACTTGGAGCGCACGGTGAGTTCCTTGCCCGTCAGCCGGTCCAGAAGTGTGGTGGTCACGCCCTCGGCATCCTGTTCATGGCGCAGATACTCGGTGGACATGCGTGCCTGCGTGCCGCGCGAGCACGCCGTCTTGAACAACAGCGGCTCCAAGAAGGTTTGCGGCAGGTCGTTCATCTTGGTGGGCGACGACATCAGGTGCTCGGCGCGCGAAAGCGGGTGGTTGCCCCAGGACTTCATGCGCCCGATCTCTTCACCCGCCAGGCTTTCGCAGAAGATGTTCTCGCCCATGAGGTCCTGTTCGGTAGCGAACATGTAACCTTCTTCTTCGACATCGCGGCCCAGGTCGCGCAGCACCTCCATGGTGCGCTGATTGGTGATGTGCGCGCGCGGCGTATTGGCCAGCCAGCGGTATCGGTTCACCGCCATGTTCTCGATCCCGTAGCTGGAAAGCAATGCCGCGGCGGCCGAGCCGGCCGGGCCCGTTCCGATGATGAGAACATCCGTCTTGATGTCGGCCATCAAGGTTTCCTTTCACCCGTCCATGTATGGCTGCTCGATGCAGCCTGTTCGCCTTTGGCATCGAATGGATCGCGCGACACCATCGCCCGTCTTGAACCCGAGGGCGTGAACCGGCCAATGGCGGGCCGGTGATGGATGTTGCTGCAGGCTCCTCCCGAAACCGTCAGGGGTAGAGTATTCCAGCCCGATTGAAATGTTGATCGTATCCGAGTGCGGTAGTATGCCTTGCAGTTATGAAGATGGACGGTGAGCATCTGGAAATCCTGGCGGTGATCGTCGAGAAAGGCGGCTTGACCGAGGGTGCCGAGGCGCTGGGCAAATCGCAGCCCTCCGTGTCGCGCAGCATGGCGCTTCTGGAGAAGCGCGTGGGCACGCCGCTGTTCGAACCCGGCCGCCGGCCGCTGCGGCCTACCGAACTGGGCCGGCGCCTGGCCAGGCTGGGCGCGCAGATCCGCCAGGCGAACCAGGAGGCCGGCCTGCTGGTGCGCCGCTTCCAGCAGGGCCATTCGGGCAGACTGCGCGTGGGGGGAACGCCGATTTTCATGGATGGCGTCGTTTCGACAATGATCGCGGATTTCCAGTCGCGCCATGACGATGTTCAGATCGAGCAAAGCTATGGCTATCTCGAAAGCCTGATCGTCAGCTTGCGAAACGGCACCCTGGATTGCGCCATCCTGCCGGTGCATCCCAGTCAGGTTCCCGACGATGCGCGGCTGGTTTCGCTGTTGCCCGGCCATAACGTGATTGCCTGCCGCACAGGGCATCCGCTTACTCGGCGCAAGGGGATCACGCTCGAGGATATCGATGCCTATACCTGGATCGCACCGCCGGCAGACAGCCCGCTCTACCGTGATCTGCGCCGCGCGCTCAAGACCATCGGTCGAGACGAATTCCGCGTCAGCTTTTCGGGCGGCACCTTGGCGTCGATCCTGTCGGTGCTGGCAGGATCGGACGCGCTGACGGTTCTGCCTTATTCGGTTGGGTTTCTTTCGCGGCGCAACCTTGCGGTGGATGTGCTGCCGCTGCGCATCGAACACCCAGACCGTCAACTGGCCATGATGACGATGGAAGGCCAGCTTCCCCCGGCGGCACTCAAACACTTCGCGGCATGCCTGACGGCGGAGTTCAACAGGTTGCGAAACCGCATTGACCACGAGTTCCAGCTGGCACGCCGGCGTGGCTGAGCGAATGCCGGCATTGCGGGCTCTGGCCCGGGATGCGGCATGAACCGGCACTATTTCAGCGAAACGTAGCTGACCGGGTCCAGCGAGGACATGCGAACGGCCACCTCCAGCCCGGTTGGACCACTCAGCATGTCGCGCAGACGCTCGCCCAGGCAGCGCAGATATTCAGGTGTGCGCGCGGGGCCGGACAGGAGTTGCAGTTCAATATTGATCGCCGGTTGATCGACCAGCCCCGCAACCTCGATCACCGCGAACTGACAGGCGGCGCGCGGCACCTCCAGCGTTTCGCAGATCATGCTGCGAATCTCCGGCAAGAGACCCGAAACCGTTTCATGCGTGCCGGGGCCGTTGCGGGTGTCGACATAGAACTTGATGTTGGGCATGGGGGCCTCAGACCGGAGCGAGAACGAAATCGAAGCGAGAGTGCCAGACCGTGTCGCCACCCTCGGTGCGCTCATAGGGGGCGATCAGGCTGCGCTTGACGCCAAAGACAGCGTCAGACTCGAGATACTCGTCGTCGCCTACGAAAGTATGGGTCACCAGTTTCTGATAGCCCGGTGCGGTGACAAGGTAATGTATATGCGCAGGGCGGTAGGGGTGGCGGCCCAGATGGCCCAGCATCTTGCCCACCGGGCCGTCATCGGGGATCGGATAGCTGACCGGCTTGATGCCGCGAAAGCTGTAGGCCCCATCCGCCCCGGTGATGAAGCGCCCGCGGTTGTTCCATTTCGGCTGGATGCCTGGCTGCTGCACGTCATAAAACCCATCGGCGTTATCTGCCCAGACGTCGAGGCAGGCTCCCTCGATCGGATTGTCGTCGAGGTTCAGAACGCGGCCTTCGAACAGGCAGCTTTCGCCCTTTCCATCGAGACAGATATTGTCGCCCATGGTGCGGATTGGCGCATTGGCAACATGGAACGGGCCGAAAACGGTGTTCTCGGTCGCCCCGTCGGGGCGACGGTTGTTGATCGCGTCAACCAGCATGGAAAAGCCCAGAACATCCGAGAGCAGGATGAATTCCTGCCGCTCATCCGAGCACATCTGCCCCGTTCGGGTCAGAAAACCGATGGCATGATCCCATTCATCCTGGGTCAGGTTCACCTCTCGCGCGAAGGCGTGCAGATGGGTCACCAGCGACGTCATGATCTCGCGCAGCCTTGGGTCGGTTTCGGCACCCATTCGCGCATTGACGATCTCGGCCGAGTTCTTGTCATTAAAATAGCTCATGATATCTTCCACTTGGCTCTGGCAATCATCGACACGCCATGCCACCCGTGGCACCGGAAACGGGTGTGTTCCCCGCGCCTGGCGCAGGCTTGGACGCACTACTCAACCGCCGTTTTCGTCATCCTCGCGCAGACGGTGCCAGCGCCGATCAAGATAGACGAGCGACTCGCTTTCGGGGCGCTCGCCGGGCGTGGCAACCTCGCCCTCCAGCAACTCTGCCGCCACCAGTGTCGCCCCTTCCAGCGGCAGCGTGCCGCGCAGCCGGGCGCGAAACCATGTGCCGATGGCGGTGTAACGTGGCTCGCCGCTGGGCAGGCGTGTCCAGTCCACATCGGGGCCAAAACGATCGGCCCCGCTGGTGGCGGCCAGTTGCGCCAGTTCCAGATCGGAAAATCGCGCAAGGTGAATCACCACCGTTTCGGCCTGGAGCATGGCTGCCGCCGTCAACGATTTCTGCGACAGCGAGAAAGCGACCAGGGGCGGCGCGGCGCTGACCGAGATCAGCGAGCTGACGGTCAGCGCACAGGGGCCATCGCCGGGATCGGCGGTGACGATGGCAACACCGGCCGGATGACACCGGAACGCCTGTCGAAACGCCTCGCTAAGCGCTTCACTCCGGGCCTCGCTCTGGCTGTCCATGGGTGCTTTCCTTAGCTGTGCCATCACTCCGTACCGCTTGTTGTGCAAAGGGCGTAGGCCGCCGGCTGGCCGCGGCCCGACCGGGCTACTTCTTTTCGACCAGGTCGTAGAACTGCCAGACCCGGTCGCTCCACGGGCCCGAAAGCTCGCGCCCGGCCGAAGCCACGATCCCCGGCGAGACGGTGATATGGTTCACTGCCACCATCACATCGCGGAAATAGCGCTGCATCGTGCCCGCGCGCAGGCTCGCCCCGCCCGCAGCACGATAGGCGAAATTAACTGCGTTTTCGGCCGCTTCGTGGATTTCGGACTTGGCGAGATGGACCAGGGTGACGTGCCGGGTCGACACCGGGACGCCCTTTTCAACGGTGGCCTCGATATCGCCCCAGACCTCCATCACGAAGGCGCGGGCGGCACGCATGCGCGCTTCGGCGCGGCCATAGTCGAACCAGAACTTGTCGCTTTCACCCAGCATTCCGGCGCGGCCGGTCTTTTGGTTGGCAAAGGCAGAGATTTCGTCCAGCATCCGGCGCCCGGCACCCATCGCCCAGCCGGTATGGCCGATCGAGGCAAGACCGATGACGCCCAGCGCGAACAGCTCTGTCTGGCGCTGCGGCACGGCGGTGGCGATCGGATAGACCATGTCATCGGGGATAAACAGATCCTCGGCGGCATAGTCGATGGAGCCGGTGCCCTTCAGCCCCAGCACGTCCCAGTTGCCCAAGGGCTTGTGTTCCGGGATCGGGGCATGGGTGCAGATGATGATCGGGTTGCCATGCTCATCCATCTGCGGCTTGCCGTTGCCGTCATCGACAAAGGCGGCCGAGTGCGAATAGGTCGCGTGGCTGAAGCCGGAACCGTAGCTCCAGCGGCCATTGAGCTTGTAGCCGCCATCGACCTTCTTGAGCATGCCCAGCGGTGCACCCTGCCCCGAGAAGCGATGCTCGGTGCCCGGCGCGAACAGCTTTTCAATCGCTGAATCAGGCAGGAAGGCCGCCGACATCGCGCCGATGCCGGCATGCACCATCGACACCCAGCCAGCCGAGCCCGAATACCAGGTGATTGCCTCGATCAGCTCCAGCACCTGGCGCGGCGGCAGCTGCCCGCCGCCCCCCACCCCGGGGGCCCAGATATTCGACATGCGCAGCGGACGCAGAGCCTCGAAGGTTTCCTTGGTCAGCTCGCCTGCGGCCTCGTCGGCCGGGGCGTTCTTTTCCAGTGTCGGGCCAATTTTCTGGATCGTTCTCAGAAGCTCACGGTGATCCGTGGTCTGACCCCAGTAGCTGTGCCGGATGGGCTTGTTCATGTCTGCTCCTCCTTCGGAATGTCGGGCATTCAGGCGGCGAGGAAATCGCCAATCCTTTTCATCGTTTCGGGACTTTCCTGCGCTATCAGATGGCCAACACCATCGACCGTCAGAAGCTGCGCGTCGGGCAGTGCCTCGATCCAGATCGGCGCCTGGGCGGCTGGCAGGATACGATCCTCGCTGCCCCACACGACCAGTGAAGGGTTGGTGATGCGGTTCAGGAAGCGTTTCAGGTTCGGATGCCCCATGCCCAGCGTGGCGCAAAGGCGGCCCACCGTCTCGCCCTCGCGCGCGCGATCAGCGCCAAAGGCCTCGGCAGCGGCGGGGTCCGAACCATCGGGAAAATAGCGCAACGCAACATTCACGTCATGCGCCAGATAGCCGGGCAGGTCCTGCGGCGCGATCTCGCCCAGATTGGCCGCCGGATGAGCCGGGTCGTTCAGCCCGGCCGGCGCCATCAGCACCACCTTGTCGAACCTTTCGCGCGCAATGGCAGCCAGTTCGGTCGCCATCCAGCCGCCCATCGAGAACCCGATCAGATGCGGCTTTTCCGGCAGGTCGAGCGCATCCAGAAGGTTAAGGTAGTGAATGAGCATATCGCCCATATTGACGATATGCGGCGCATCGCCGGAATAGCCCATGCCGGGATGGCTGGGGCACAGAACCCGAAAGCGATCTGTCAGCCCGGCCGCGAAATCGAACCCTTCCAGCGTGGCTGCGCCATGCAGGAAGATTACCGGCTTGCCCGTGCCGATCGCCTTGATGACGGTTTTTACACCGCCGATGTCATGCTCCAGTGTCTCGAATTCTGCAGCCATGGTCTGTCCTCCCTCAAGGTTTGGCGCACACGAAGCCATCCGGGTTGCCCCGGCCCAAAGGCACCGATTCTTGAAAACACTCGCTCCCTGGCCCCCGGTCCGTTTCAGCATGATGGTGGGTGCCGAAACGGGCCCGCACCTGGCCCCTCTTCCCGCGTGTTTCGATAATCAGTAGACGGTCGAGGCCTCGGATAGTCAAATTCGAAGACTCTCACCCAACATAACCGCAAGGCATATTCTGGCCGAGAATGGCGCCAGAGCGCCCTGAAATTGAATGAAGGCCCGCAAGTCTGGGCCAGAAAAGACCTTTGAAAGCGTTGGGAGCGGGCCGGACAGGCTATGTCATTGCTTTTACAGCGACATGCGCCGCTGTATCGGAAACAGCGCGAGCCCCGTGTGATCAGCCAACAGCCCCCAGAGCCCGCGCGGGGCAAAGAGCATGGTCATGATCGCAATGATCCCCAGCGCGAAGAGATACCACGACCCATCGCTGGCAAAGGCCGTCTGCAAGGCCCAAGACACGACCACCCCCAGAAATAACGGAAGGCAAAGTCGAAGGGTCGCCAACTGCCAGGCGCGCCGGGGTTGCCCTGCTGGCCAATGAAGAAAGGCTGCCAGGGGCGCCACGGTCGAAATGCAGGGCATGTCCTCGGCCTCGCAGGTGGTGGCGACGGGGTTGGTGGTCTCGGGCGTCGAGGCGACAACGATCAGATTCACCTCGTCGCGTACGATCAACTCACGCGTAACGGCGGCAGCACGGCCCGGGTTCGACTGGCTGTCGCGCACGATGGCCTCGAACTCGCTTCCTGCCTGAGAGGCGAGAAAGGCGCCAGTGTTGAACGTATCGCTCTCTGCAAATCCGGCCAGAGGGCCGGATTGCGGGCTGACATAGCCGATTTAACGCAGCGCGCCCTGCGCTATCGCGGCGGCAAAGAGGCCGGGCGCGGCGATGGCAGCACCGGCGGCGGCGCTGGATCTCGGCAGTCTGCGTCTGGTGATCATGGTTTCTCCTCCCGGTTTCCAGACAGGTCGGGTCGCCACGCGGCCCACTTCCTTCGCGTTCTCGGGCAAGGCCTGCGCGGCCCCCTCGCAGCCCGCTGTCAGGCCGGCTCCCGGCCTTCCCAGGCATCTTGCAGCAACTGCCGAATGCCACTGCGGGCGATCTCGCGCGGGTTGGCGTAGGGGTTCTTCACGGCGATGTCGGCCGCGCGGTCCAGATCGGTCTCTGCCAGCCCCAGATCGGCCAGCCGCAGCGGCGCACCGATATCGCGGGCGAAATGCCACAGCCCCGCTCCGGCGCTACCCTTGCCGAAGGTGTCGCGTATCGGTGCCAGCAAATCGGCCACCGCGGCCTCGTTGTAAGCGGTGGTATGGGGCAGCAGCACGGCATGGGTTTCGGCATGTGGCAGGCCGAAACTGCCGCCCAGCACATGTGCCAGCTTGTGGTGCAGCGCCATCGAGACATAGCCCAGCGTTACCGAACAGCCCCAAGCTGCATAGAGCGCCTGCGCCCGGGCCACGGCGTTTCGCGGATCGTCGCGCAGGATCGGCAGCGCCCTGGCGAAGGACACCAGCGCGTCGCGGCTGAGCGCCTCGGTCACGGGGTTGCGATCGGGTGCGTAGAAACCCTCCATCGCATGGGCGATGGCGTTGAGCGCCGAGGTCATGGTCAGCGCCACGGGCAGGCCCAGCGATAGATCCACGTCATAGATCACCACTTCTGGGCGGATCGATGGGTCACGACGGGTGACTTTCTCGCCTTCGGAAGTCTCGCCCAGGATATCGGTCATTTCCGAGCCGGCATAGGTGGTCGGCACCACAAGCTGATCGGCGCCTGTGTGAACGGCAATGGCCTTGCCCAGGCCGGTGGTGGAACCACCTCCCAGGGCGACCACGCAATCCGCACCCGCAGCCCGATAGGCTGCCAGCGCCTGCTCGGTCACGGAAACCGGGGTATGCATCGCGGCCTCGGTAAAGACCCCGGCGGCGCGCGCCCCCAGCGCCTCGGCCAGCACCTGGGCCTGGTCGGCCTGGTGCGGGGTGGAAAGGACAAGCGCCCTTCCATGCCCCAACCGCTCGATCTCTTCGGGCACCTTCGAAAGCGTACCGTGGCCAAAGACCACGCGTGTCGTCAGGCCGGGAAAGACGAAGGAACGGGTCATTGCTTCACGCTCTGCTCATTGATGGAGCGCAGGCGAGCCAAATGGCACATGAAAACCTCCGTCTTTCGCTTGGGTGCAAGCTGTCGCGCCGCTGGCGACGGTCGAACCACGCCCTCCCTATTGGCGCCCGAACCTGGCAAGCACTCGTCCCTTCCCGCCAAACTAGGCACAATCCAACGCATGAGTAATGACATTTCCGGCCGGTTTCATGCCTTCACGTTATGAAGTGTCGAGGGCAGTCGGGGTACTTCCCCGAATCTGCCGGCAAGGTGTCTGTCGTCAAACGATCCGGAGCAGTTGGCGTGATCCAGGCACGGAGGACTCCGGGACGATCAATGACCTCTTCAAGGTCGAGGTCATCGACCACCCGTTTTCATGGCGCAGCAATTGCATATGAAAAAAACGGCCCGGTTTCCCGGGCCGTCATTCA
>JAFIEG010000148.1 GCA_020832665.1 Pararhodobacter sp.
ATCCGAGATGGACCATGTGGTCATCTTCAACATCGCCGCCATCGAGCGCGCGATCGAGGAGGGCGACTATATCGAGCTGCAGGGCGTCAAGGTCGTGGACGGGCGCAAGGGGGTGAACAAGGACTACACCCGCTACGTTCCCATCCCCAACAACCCGCACGGCATCAACATGGCGCCTGACCGGGTGCATCTGTGCGTTGCCGGCAAGCTTTCGCCCACGGTTTCGGTGCTCGATGTCACCAAGTTCGACCTGATCTTCGAGGATGAGAGCCTTGACCCGCGCGAAACCGTGCTGGTGGCCGAGCCCGAGCTGGGCCTTGGCCCGCTTCACACCGCCTTTGACGGGCAGGGCAACGCCTTCACCACGCTGTTCCTCGACAGCCAGATCGTGAAGTGGAACATCGCCAATGCGGTGCGCCAGTTCAACGGCGAGGATGTGGACCCGATCATCTCGAAGACCGATGTCCACTATCAGCCCGGCCACAACTCGACCTCGATGGGCGAAACGCTCGAGGCCGACGGGCGCTACTTCGTGTCGATGAACAAGTTCTCGAAGGACCGCTTCCTCAATGTCGGCCCGCTCAAGGCCGAGAACGAGCAGCTCTTCGTCATCGACGGCGACAACCTCAACCTGGTGCATGACGGCGCCACCTTCGCCGAGCCGCATGATTCAATCCTGGTGCGCGCCGATATCGTCAACCCGCTGCATGTCTATGACCGCAACGACCCCACCTGGGCCGAAACGCGGGCACAGGCCGAGGCCGATGGCGTGGATATCGACGACTGGATGGAAACCGTGGTGCGCGACGGCGACAAGGTGCGCGTCTACATGTCGAGCCAGGCGCCCAACTTCTCGATGGAAAGCTTCACCGTGCGCGAGGGCGACGAGGTGACGGTGATCATCACCAATCTCGACGATATCGAGGATCTGTCGCACGGCTTCTGCCTTGGCGATCACGGCGTCGCCTTCGAGCTCAGCCCCAACCAGACGGCCTCGGCCACCTTCGTTGCGGCGAAACCGGGCGTTTACTGGTACTATTGCCAGTGGTTCTGCCACGCGCTGCACATGGAGATGCGCGGGCGGATGTTCGTCGAGCCGAGGGACGCCTGACATGAACGGCCTGCGCCCCCTTCTTGCGCTCATCCTTGCGCTGGTACTGTTGCCCCTCGCCGCCTTGGCAGAGGAACGCATCGTGCCGGCCGAGCCGGGGGCGCTGGCCGCCGCCATCGCCGGGGCCAGCCCCGGCGATGTGCTCATCCTTGCCCCGGGCCGTCATGACGGCCCGGTGGTGCTGGAATTCCCCATCACACTGGACGGGCGCGGCGAGGCCACCATCGACGGTCAGGGCCAGGGCGACGTGATCCGCGTCACCGGGGCCGATGTGACCGTGCGCGGGCTCACCCTCATCGGCTCGGGCAATGAGCATCCGGTGGTCGATTCCGGCGTCAAGCTCGACCGCGATGCCGAGCGCGCGTTGGTCGAGAACAACGTGATGATCGAAAACCTTGTCGGCGTGCATGTCTTTGGCGCGCGCGACAGCGTTGTGCGCGGCAATACCATCATCGGCCGGCGCGACCACCGCATGAACGATCGCGGCAACGGCATCTATGTGTGGAACGCGCCCGGCACCGTGATCGAGGACAACGACATCCGCTATGGCCGCGACGGCGTCTTTGCCAATGCCTCGCGCGACAATGTCTTTCGCGGCAATCTGATGCGCGATCTGCGCTTTGCCGTGCATTTCATGTATACCAACAATTCCGAGGTTTCCGGCAACGTTTCCATCGGTAACCATCTGGGCTTTGCCATAATGTTTTCAAACCGCGCCGTGCTGCGCGACAACATGTCGCTTGGCGACCGCAGCCACGGGCTGATGCTGAACTTCGCCAATAACGCCGATGTCAGCGGCAACCTGATCCGCGGCGGCACGCATGAGAAATGCACCTTCATCTACAACGCCCATCGCAACGTGATCGTGGGCAACCGGTTCGAGGGCTGCGATATCGGCATCCATTTCACCGCCGGGTCGGAACGCAATGCGCTGACCGGCAATGCCTTCATCGGCAACCGCACGCAGGTGAAATATGTCGGCACCCGCGATATCGAATGGAGCCATGAGGGGCGCGGCAATTACTGGTCCGACCACCCCGCCTTCGACCTTGATGGCGACGGTATCGCCGACAGCCGCTTTCGCCCCAACGATCTGATGGATCACATCCTGTGGTCGCAGCCCGCCGCCGCGCTCTTGCTGGGCTCGCCCACGGTGCAGCTTATCCGCTTCGCCCAGGCGCAGTTTCCCGCCACGCTGCCCGGCGGCGTGCTCGACAGTTTTCCGCTTACAAGGCCCGTCGTGATCGACGTGCCCGAACACATCGCCCGGATGGAGGCCGAAGCCCGGCCCGCCTGGGCCCATGGAAGGGGTTCCGATGACGACATTGACCCTCTCACAAGTCACTAAGCGCTTCGGCCCGACGCTGGCGCTCGACGATGTGGGTTTCACCGTCGATGCCGGCGAGCGCGTGGCGCTGCTGGGCCATAACGGCGCCGGCAAATCGACTCTGATGAAGATCGTGCTGGGGCTGATAAGCGCCGATGCCGGAAGCATTCAGGTGGCCGGCGCCGCGCCGGGCAGCCGCGCTGCGCGCCGCAAGGTGGCCTATCTGCCTGAGAATGTCGCCTTTCACCCGGCGCTGAGCGGGCTTGAACAGATCCGCCTTTATCTGCGCCTGCGCGGCGAGAAGCCGCGCGCGGCGATGGAGCTTCTGGAAAAGGTGGGGCTGGCCGATGCCGCGAAGCGGCGCATCGGCACCTATTCCAAGGGCATGCGCCAGCGCGTGGGGCTGGCCCAGGCGCTGATTGGCAAGCCGCGCCTGCTGGTGCTCGACGAGCCCACTTCGGGGCTCGACCCGGTGTCGCGGCGCGAATTCTACGCCATGCTCGATGTGCTGGCCGCCGAGGGCGCGGCGGTGCTGCTTTCCAGCCATGCGCTGACCGAGGTCGAGGCGCGCACCGATCGCATCGTGATCCTGTCCAAGGGGCGCATGGTGGCCAATGACACGCTCGCCGCGCTGCGCCGGCAGGCGGCGCTACCCACCCATATGCAGGTTACCGCCCGGCCCGGCGCCGCCGACGAGGTGGCGCGCGCGCTCAAGGGCGGGCGGCGCAACGGCGTGCGCGTCGATCTGAGCTGCCGCCATGATGAAAAGCTCGCCCGGCTGGGCCAGATCGCAGGGCTGGGCGACATGGTCGAGGATGTCGAGCTGACCCCGCCCAGCCTTGAAGATCTTTACAGCCATTTCAGCGGCATCACCCCGGCCGCGCGCAATGAAAGGGGCGCGTCATGAACCGTATCCTTGCCATCGCCGGCAGCGAGTTTCGCATTGCGCTTCGCAACCGCTGGGTGGCCATCGCCGTGGTGATGATGGCGCTGTTCTCGGCGGTGCTCACCGCCGCCGGGCGCGGGCCCCCCCGGGCGGGGGGGGGGCCCCCGGGGGGGGGGCGGCCGGGGCGCGACCTGCCGGCGCGGCGGGGGGCGGTACGAGCGGCTGAGCACGCTCGAGTCGGTCGAC
>JAFIEG010000055.1 GCA_020832665.1 Pararhodobacter sp.
TTGGTGGGGGGGGGTGTCGGTTGCGTTCCGGGTGGTTTGGGCCCCGGGGGGCCCCCCCCCCGGCCCCGCCCCCGCCCCGCCCCCCCCCGGGGCGGGCGCTTCTCGCCCACCCCGTGCGGGCCGGGCGCCGCCCGTGCTTCCACCAAACCAATCAACCGATTCTCGGATTATCCGAACCGATCAAACGCGCCTCGCATGACCCGGGTGGCGGGGTGAACCCCGCCCTACCGGCCAGGCCCATACAGTAGGGCGGGGCTCACCTCGCCTTACGTCCCCCCCCTGCCCGCCTCAACTGCAAATCCCCGCCGGCGCCCCGTCCGGGCGCGGTATGCTGACCGGGCGTTCCAGCACGCGATCCTGCACCGGCATCACCTCGGACAGCGTTTCGCGCAGCCTTTGCGTGCGCGCGCCTTCGGGGTCGAGCACCGTGCAGCAGATATATTCCTCCACCAGCACCGCCTGCTGCTCGTAGCCGTAATCGAGAAAGCGCGCCTCGGTGGCGGGGTCGAACAGATAGGGATCGACGCTGCCGGCATGCTCCATCGCCGCGCGCAGCGGGGTGTAGCCGGTCAGCGCCCGGTTCTGCCACTGCCAGACATGGGTCAGCTCATGGGCGATGAACATCACCGCCACGAGATTGGCCACGCCGTTCTCGCGCGCGGCGTAATCACCGCGATAGATCGCCGGACGCAGATGGATGATATTGCCCAGCACCATGCCGGCGGTGCGCGCGGTGAAGGTCTCGCCCTCGGCTGGCGGCACGATGCGCTCGCGGCAGGTGGTGCGCGGGCGCACCGGAATCTCGCGCGTGGTGATGCCGATCAACCCGTTATCGATCAGCCGCACGCGCGCCGGATCGAGCGTATCGCCGAAAAGCCGCTGCGCCAGCTCGGCCTCGCCCGGGGCGAGGGGGCGCGCGCAGCCGGCCAGCAGCAGGCACAGAATGAAGGCGCCAGGCATTCGCATGGGGCGATAGCACCTGCAAGCGCGCGTGCCGTCAAGCCCCTCGACACCGCAGCACCCTGCCGGCGCCCTGGGCGCTGTCATCGAAACTGGAACCGTCGCGCCGATCGTGTATAGTATGGGCAATGATAACGACCGTGGCAGGAAACGGCATGGCGAGTGCAGGACAGGCAAAGGACCAGGGCAAGTTCGACGAGTGGCGCGCGCGCATTCTCGCCGATCCGGGGCTGGTGCTCGACGATACCGAGGTGATGCGCGCGCTGGTGCTGGCCAGCGAGCGCGTGATGGGCGGCAATGTCGTCGATCTGCGCAGCATGGCGATGGAGCGGCTGGAAACGCGCATCGACCGGCTGGAAGAGACGCATCGCGCGGTGATCGCGGCGGCCTATGAAAACCTCTCCTCGACCAACCAGATCCACCGCGCGATCCTGAAGCTTCTCGATGCCGAGCGCTTCGAGGATTTCGTGCTCGCGCTGGGCGGCGATGTCGCCGACATCCTGCGCGTGGACAGCGTGCGGCTGGTGCTCGAATCCGGCCCCGATCAGGGCAGCGCCGCGCTGGGCAGTCTGGAAAGCGTGATGGCGGTGCGCGAGGCGGGCTTTGTCGGGCGCTACATGGCGCAGGGCCGCGCCCAGCCGCCGCGCCAGATCGTGCTGCGCCAGGGCGAGCCGGGCGAGGGCGCGCCCTATGGCGACAAGACCGCCGAGCTGCGCTCGGAGGCGCTGATGCGGCTCGATATGGGGCAAGGGCGGCTGCCGGGCATGCTGGCGATGGGCTCGGAAGACCCGCATCGCTTCAAGCCCGGCCAGGGCACCGATCTGCTGGCCTTCTTCACCGGTACATTCGAGCGCGTGCTGCGCCGCTGGCTGGCATGAGCGACGCTGGCCTGGCCGCAAAGGGGGCGGCTGGCAGGCTGGCGATCAGCCCGGGCCTGCGCGATGCGCTTTCCATCTGGCTGAGCGGGCTGTCGGCGATGCGCGATGCCTCGCCCCACACCATCACCGCCTATCGCCACGATGTCGCCGGCTTTCTTGATTTCGTCGCCCGCCATCAGGGCGGCGCCGGGGGGCTGACGCAGCTTGCGGCGCTGAACCAGTCCGACATGCGCGCCTTCCTCGCCCGCGCCCGCGCCGAGGGGCGCAGCGCACGCTCGGTGGCGCGGGCGCTGTCGGCGGTGAAGAGCTTCGCGCGCTGGCTCGCCGAGCGCGAGCCCGGCTTCACTGCCGACACCATCCTGTCAGCGCGCGGCCCGCGCCATGTCCGCCCCCTGCCCCGCCCGCTCGACGAAGACGCCGCGCAAGCGGTGCTCGACGATATCGGCGCCGGCCGCGCCGAGGAATGGCAGCGCGCGCGCGATGTCGCGGTGGCGACGCTGCTCTATGGCTGCGGGCTGCGCCTGTCCGAAGCGCTGGCGCTCACCGGGCGCGAGCGCGACACGGGCCAGGCACTGCGCATCCGCGGCAAGGGCGGCAAGGAAAGGCTGGTGCCGGTGATTCCGGCAGCGGCGCAGGCGGTGCGCGACTATGCCCGTCTTGTCCCCTTCACGCTGAGCCCCGACGCACCGCTGTTTCGCGGCGCGCGCGGGGGCGCGCTGAACCCGCGGCAGGTAAGAGCGGCGATGGCCGAGGTGCGCGCGCGGCTGGGCCTGCCGGCCAGCGCCACGCCGCATGCGCTGCGCCACTCCTTCGCAACGCATCTGCTCTCGGCCGGGGGCGACCTGCGCGCCATCCAGGAACTGCTCGGCCACGCCTCGCTCTCGACAACCCAGCTTTATACCGGTGTCGATACAGGCCGCCTCATGCAAGCCTATCGCGCCGCCCATCCGCGCGCACATGCAACGCAAGTAAAGCCCCCGGGCAACGCCGACTGAACCCGGCAGCCGCATTGCCGGTTGCGCCAAATCGAGAATTGCGCGAAGAACCGCTCATGTATCCGACCCTGCGCGCCTATTCCGTCCACATGTTCACCGCCACCGGGGCGGTTTTTTCCATGCTGGCCATGCTCGCCGCAGTCGAGGGCAAATGGAGCCTGATGTTCCTGTGGCTGGTGGTGGCGTTCATCGTCGATGGCATCGACGGCCCGCTGGCGCGGCGCTTCGATGTCAAGGGCCGCGCGCCAATCATCGACGGCTCGCTTCTGGATCTGATCATCGATTACCTGACCTATGTCTTCATCCCCGCCTTTGCGCTGTTTCAGTCGGGGCTGCTGCCGGGCTGGACGGGCTGGTTGGCGATCATCCTCATTACCTTCGCCAGCGTGCTGTATTTCGCCGATACACGCATGAAGACGAACGACAATTCCTTTTCCGGCTTCCCCGCCTGCTGGAACATGGTGGCGGTGGTGGTCTTTGCCACCAGGCCCGATTTCCTGATCATCCTGGCACTTGTGGTCATCCTTTCGGTGGCGATGTTCTACCCGGTGAAATTCATTCACCCGGTGCGCACCGCGCGCTGGCGCCTTGTCTCGCTTCCCGTGGCGGTGATCTGGACGGGGCTGGCCGGCTGGGCGGCCTGGACCGATTTTGCGCAGCCGCAATGGGTGACCGTGGCGCTGATTTTGACGTCGGTGTACCTGCTGGCTGCCGGCGCGGTGCAGCAGGCCAGCGAACCGGCCAGCCGCAGCGCCGCGCGCGAACCGCGCTTCTGGCGCCGCCGCTGACACCGGGCGCAAGCGCGCAAACCTTGTCGCTGCATCTGGCCTGAAATACGCCGGGGTGTTTCGGGCGCCAGGAAATCGCCCCGGTAGAGCGATTTCAGCGAAGGAACGGGCGAAGCCCCTCCCGACATGGGCGACAGGGGCAGCACGCCCCGAACAGCAACCCTTTGGTGCTGCACAAGGCTTCAGCGCAGGGTTGTGACCGTTACATTGCCGCGCCCCTGATCCTGTGTACCACGCACCTGATCACCGCGGATCTCTGACAGCAGGCAGTTGGTGCCCGTCTCGTGGCTGCCAATAATCAGATTGCGGCAGAGAAAGCCCTGATGCCACTGCCAGGCGCCCCTGATCGGCTGACCCTGCCATTCGCCCGTGACCCTGCCATCACTGTGAAAGGTCACTCGCCCCCGGCCCTCGTTGTCAACCTGCTCGCGGTCCGCGACCTGCGCACGATACTGATCCTCGGTGGTTATGCGGGTCCATGCATCGGCGGCGGTAGAACCAAACGCCAGCGCGCCGACAGTGGCAATTACAAGACGGAACATGACAGGGTCTCCTCAGAAAGAAAGCGGCCGTTACCGCGATAATTCCTGCCGTCCAGAGCGGTTGGCAGGCTTGATCACGATAGCGTGCGTTGTCGCTCACGGCGATATTTTTTTTGGCCTAGGCGCGCGCAGAAACAAAAAGGGCCCGCTCGGCGGCGGGCCCTTTCGAATAATGACAGCTTCGGTTCAGCGCTTCGAGAACTGGAAGCTGCGGCGCGCCTTGCGCTTGCCGTATTTCTTGCGCTCGACCACCCGCGAATCGCGGGTCAGGAAGCCCGCGGCCTTCAGCGCCGGGCGCAGCGCCGGCTCGTAAAGCTGCAGCGCCTTCGAGATGCCGTGCTTCACCGCGCCGGCCTGGCCCGAAAGCCCGCCGCCGGCAACCGTGGCCATGACATCAAACTGATCGGTGACACCGGCCACCTGGAAGGGCTGGCGCAGGATCATCTGCAGCACGGGGCGGGCGAAATACTGCGCCATTTCCTTGCCGTTGACGGTAACCTTGCCGCTGCCCGGCTTGATCCAGACGCGCGCCACCGCGTCCTTGCGCTTGCCGGTGGCATAGGCGCGCCCCAGCGCATCGCGCTTGGGTTCGCGCACCGGCGCGGCCTCGCCGCCAGTAGCGGCCATAGCGGCTTCGCCCGCGGCGGCGCTGCTGTCGGCCACGGCATCCTTCAGCGCATCGAGGGTCTTGATCTCATCGGCCATGTCACGCGCTCCGGGTATTCTTGGGGTTCATCGACCGCAGATCCAGCACATCGGGCTGCTGGGCCTCGTGCGGGTGCTCACTGCCTGCGTAGACGCGCAGATGCGTCAGTTGCTGACGCGAGAGCGGGCCGCCGGGCAGCATGCGCTGAACCGCCTTCATCACTACACGCTCGGGGTGCTTGCCCTCGAGGATCTGGCGCGCGGTGCGGCTCTTGATGCCGCCGGGATAGCCGGTGTGCCAGAAATAGGTCTTCTGGTCGCGCTTGCGCCCGGTCATCTGAACCTTGTCGGCATTGATAACGATGACATGGTCGCCCATGTCCATATGCGGCGTGAAGCTGGGCTTGTGCTTGCCGCGCAGGCGGGTGGCGATGATCGAGGCGAGACGACCCAGAACGATGCCCTCGGCATCGATCACGATCCATTTCTTCTCGATATCCGCCGGTCGTGCGGTATAGGTTTTCATGTCCATCCCCGAAAGGCTGAGAGGTAACTGGCTGACCGGCTGGCGCCGGCCGCAGATAGTGCCGCCCCTCCCGATTGGCAGGCGCGACGGATTGCGGTGTTTCTAGCGATTGCCACCGCCGCGTCAAGGGCTGCAACACGAGAAAAGAATCGTGATTACATGGGGTTAAAAAATAGGTATTATTATACCCCAAACGCCGCCCCGCAACCTTTCCCTCAAGCCGCCGATTCCTTGCCGCCCGGCGCCCAGTTGATGCGCCGGTGATCGAACCCCCCTTCCAGCGCCGGCTTGACGATGTCGAAATAGGGCGAGAGATCGAAATCGCGCGGCGCATAGAGCGAGTGATGGCGGATATGCCAGACCTCGCGCCTTGCATGGCGCGAGGCGCCCATTGCCCGCGAAAGGCGGATCTCGGGCAGGATCGGATAGCGCACCGACTGAAACGCCTTCGCGATCAGCGACGAGCAGATCGCCCGCGTCGGATCGCCCGATCCCAGCGCCAGCATCCGCCGGCGAAAACGGATCGGCACCGGCGGTCTCGGCAGCAGATAGCGCGCCAGGTCAAAGACATTGCGCAGATCGTATTGCAAGCCAATGCGCGCGCGCATGAACTCTGCCACCGCCTGGCGCTCTGCCTCGCTCAGCCCGCTGGGGCGGCACAGCCTGGTGTTGTGGCGGGCGTATTTCGACAGGGCGGCGCTGTGACAGCCCTCCTCCAGCGTGACCTCGACCAGCTGGCAGTCATCGGCGCTGCTTCCCGGCCCGCTCATGTCAGCCACGCAGAGCGCGGCATGCGACCAGGTGCTTTGCGTCAGATACTTGATCACGGAGGAAACGCGCGCTCGCCCTTCGACCAGCAGCACATCGCCTACACGGATCGTCTGGCACAGCGCGTCGAAATCCTGCGCCACCCAGGGTTCGAAATCGGCCGCTTCCCGCTCCAGGAAGCGGCTGAAGAGCCGCCCGATGAAGCGGCTTGAGGTGTTGTAGATGCGCCCGATCACCGCCTTTGCCCTTCCCGGGGCGGGCCTGCGCGGCACCGCCCCTTTTGCGTCTTCGATGCCACCATGCCAAAGGTAACATGCCGCGCAATGCCGTGAAGGCCGAAATTTCCGGGCGCGCCGGGGCCCTATCGCAGGCGCGGCGGGCGCGCCGGGTCCATGCCGGGCGCTGCCCGTGGCGCGGGTTCGGTGGTGGCGGGTTCAAAAGGCTCGGGGCTCAAATGCAACCCGACCTCGGCAATTGGGGCCATCGCGGTCTCAAGGGGAAAGATCACGTCGAGCACCCCCTCCTCCAGCCCCGACAGCACCAGCGCCTCGGCCACGGCACGCGCCAGCTTCGGGCGCGCAGGCTCGGGCACCCGGGCAAGCGCCAGCACCGGCCCCTCGCCGCCGCTTTCCCACCGCGCCGTGGCCAGCACCGCTGCCGTCAGCCCCGGCACCCCCGAAAGGCGCCGCTCAAGCGCCTGGCGCAACCGCGCCAGCGCCGCCGCATCCAGCGCCGGGGGGCCGAACCCGGCGGCGCGCGCGCTTGCCTCGGCCGGGGAAGGTGCGGCCAGCGTATCGGCCAGCCAGCGCAGCGCGTCGGGGGGCAGCAGGGCGGGTGCTTCGCTGTCGGGGTTGACCATCATCGCCAGCCCTTCGCCGGCCATCATCGCCACCAGCACGCGGCCGGGCAGTGCGGCGTAATCTACCGTCTGGCCGGCGAATTCGGCCAGACGTGCCTCGCTGTCGAAGACCAGCGCCACGCGCCCCTCGGCCAGGTCGAACAGGCGAGGGCGCAACTGGCCCGGCCCAGGCTCGGAATCCAGCATGAGGAACAACTCGCTGTCGGCCAGCACCCCGTAAAAGCACAGCCGCGCGGCATCGTCCTGCGGGCTGGCCTGCATGCGCGCCAGTGCCAGGGCAAGCTCACCCCGCTGTTCGGCATTGTCGGTCATGAGCACGGCCCCGCTTGCAAGCGCCCCTGCCGTTCAGGGTTGCACCGGCCCGGCGCGGTTCAGCGCGGGCCGATCATCATCACCATCTGGCGGCCTTCGAGCCGGGGCATGTTCTCGACCTTGCCCACCTCGGCCACATCGGCGGCCACGCGTTGCAGCAGCTCGACCCCGAGCTGCTGATGCGCCATCTCGCGGCCGCGAAAGCGCAAGGTAACCTTGACCTTGTCGCCGCCTTCGAGAAAGCGCAGCACGTTGCGCATCTTGACATCATAGTCATGGGTGTCGGTCCCGGGGCGGAACTTCACTTCCTTGACTTCGATGACCTTCTGCTTCTTGCGCGCCTCGGATTCGCGTTTTTGCTGTTCATACTTGAACTTGCCGAAATCCATGATCTTGCAGACAGGTGGCACCGCATTCGGCGATATCTCCACCAGATCAAGACCCGCCTCTTCGGCGAGTGCGACGCCCCTTTCGGGAGTAACGATGCCCAGGTTCTCACCCTCGGCGCCGATCAAGCGTATTTCCGCTGCGCGGATGCGATTGTTGACGCGTGGACCGGTGTCGCGCGTGGGCGGGGCATTGTGGGGTCTGCGGGCTATGGTTGTGCTCCTTCTGATACTCAGCGTAGGGCGCGAAAATAGACCGCTCTCCCGGCGCTGTCCAGAGCCAGAAACGGGGCCGACAATGGCAGCCAAAACCGGCATATCCCTGCCGATTCCGGCATGTGTTGACATGATTTTCACGCGGAGGGAATTGCGCTTTCGCGTAATAACAGATTAAACGCTGCCAAATCATTGCGAGGACCGGTCATGAAGAAAGCTCTCATCATTGCCGCGATCGTCCTGGCTGCCGGCATCGGAATCTGGCTGGCCCGCGACGACCGCACCCCCGAGCCGGCGCCGGTGGCGCCGCCGGCGGTCGAGGAACCCGTCGAGGCGCCCGAACTTGAACCCGAGCCGGAGCCCGCACCCGAACCCGCGCCGGAAGATGGCGCCGCGCTCGAGACCGAGGCCCCCGAAGACATGGCCGCCGAGGTCGAGGAAACCGTTGAGGACATGGTCAGCGACGTGATGGAAACCGCCGACGAGGCCGCCGATGATGCCCAGGACAGGGCCGAGGCGCTGATCGAGGAAATCCTGCAATCCTCGGACGAGGCCGCCGCCGAGGTCGAAGAGCGCATCGGCGATTCGGTTCAGGCGATCCAGGACGCGGCGCGCGAAGCCGTCGGCGAAACCGCGCCCGCCGCCGAGCCCGAGCCCGCCCCGGCGCCGGGAACCACCCCCGGGATGGACACCGCAACTCAGCCCGGGGAAGCGGCCGAGCCGGAAACCGCCACCCCCGAGGCCGACACCGCACCCCAGCCCGGAGACGCAGCCGAGGCGGAGATTGCGCAGCAACCGGGGGACGCGGCAGAGCCGGAGACCACCCCCGAGGCCGAGATCGCTACCCAGCCCGGGGATGCGGCCGAGCCGGAAGCAGCCGAAGCCACGCCCGATCTCGCGACGCAAGAGGCCGTCGCCGAAATGACCGAGGAAGAGATCGACGCGCTCTTCACCCCCGAAGGCTTCGACTATGAAAGCGCGCTGGCGGTGGTCGAGGATTCAGAGCTGAGCGATATGAACAAGGCCGCGGCACGCAACCTGCTGGAAAGCGCGCATGAAAACCCGGCGGTGCTGGAAAGCACGCTCACCCAGCTGCGCGAGATGCTCGACCTCTGATCCGGCCCTGAGCACGCCCCGCGCAGCGGGGCCGCAAGGCAAGCGAACGCCCCCTGCCCGGCCAGGCAGGGGGCGTTTTTCCTGCGCGTTGCCGCAAGGATCGCCGCCGGAAAGAGCTGAAAGATTGATTGCAATTGCATTTTTTACTGCAATCTCCTGCCCAATCAGCGGCGGCTCGCTTACTAGGGCGCCACCCCCACCGCCGCCCCGTGGCAACGGATTCTCGCGAAAATCGGCCGAATTTGCGCGCGGCAACCAAAGCGGCTTTACGGCGTGGGTTTTTGCTTGCAAACTCAAGTTAAATTGCCCAGAATTATTTCAGGCTCAAAAGACCTCGCCGCCTGCCGCTCTGCCGGGGCACTTGCCCTGCCGGCGCGGCGAGGGGGCATGCACCGGTCGCAACAAGGGAGATTCAGACCATGACCGCATCACAGACTCTGCAAGCAATGGGCGCCATGCTGGCCTCGGGCGATATCGAGGTGGTCGATTGCACCGGCGTGCTGGGGCCGAATACCCCGATCCTGCAACTGCCGCCCGATTTCGCCAAGAACACGCCCAAGGTCGAGATCCACAAGATCAGCGAATATGACGAGGACGGCCCCTTCTTTGCCTGGAACTGGATGGTGCTGGGCGAGCATTCGGGCACGCATTTCGACGCCCCGCATCACTGGGTCACCGGCAAGGATTACGAAGACGGCTATACCGACACGCTGGCCATCCAGCGCGTAGTGGCCCCGGTCAACGTGATCGACTGCTCGAAGGAATCGGCCGAGAACCCCGATTTCCTGCTCACGCCCGAGCACGTGAAGGAATGGGAAGCCAAGCACGGCGAGATCGGCAAGGGCGAATGGGTGGTCATGCGCACCGACTGGGACAAGCGCGCCCATGACGAAAATCTGTTCCTCAATACCGATGAAAACGGCCCGCATTCGCCGGGACCGACGCCGGAATGCGTTGAATACCTGCTCTCAAAGGGCATCGTCGGCTGGGGCAGCCAGTGCATCGGTACCGATGCCGGCCAGGCCGGGGGTATGAACCCGCCCTTCCCGGCGCACAACTTCCTGCACCGCGACAACTGCTTCGGCCTGGCCAGCCTGGCCAATCTCGACAAGCTGCCGCCCAAGGGTGCGATCCTGATCGCGGCGCCGCTGAAGATCGAGCGCGGAACCGGCTCGCCGATCCGGGCGCTGGCGCTGGTGCCGAAGGGCTAAGGCGATGGCGGCGGTCGATCACATCATCATCGGCTCGGGCATCAATGCGCTGGTGGCCGCGGCGATGCTGTCAAAGAAGGGCAAACGCGTGCTGGTGCTCGAACGCGAGGGCAGCCTTGGCGGCTGCATGCGCAGCGAGGAATGCACCCTGCCGGGCTTTCGCCATGATGTGATGGCCGCCACCTTCGTTCTGTTCCTCACCTCGCCCGCGCATGCCGCGCTGGGCGAGGATCTGGCCCGCCACGGGCTGGAGTTCAGCCATAGCAAGCACCCTACCGCCGTGCTGCGCCCCGATGGCTCGGCGCTGGTGCTGTCGACCGACCGCGCGGCCAATATCGCGCGCTTCAATGAGCTCGCGCCGGGCGATGGCGCGCGCCACGAAGCCGATGTCGGCGCCATCGAGGCCGACGCGCCCTTCCTTTTTTCGCTGCTGGGGGGCGAGTTGTGGTCATGGCCCACGGCAAGGCTGCTGTTCGGCCAGGCCCGCAAGCGCGGCCTGCGCGGGCTGGCATCCTGGATCGGCCAGGCGCTGGTGCCGGCGCGCGGCTGGCTGGAAAGCAGCTATGAAAGCGAACTGGTGCAGGCGCTCTGGGCGCCCTGGGTGCTGCATACCGGGCTGACACCCGAGAGCACCTATTCCGGCCAGATGGGCAAGGTCATCGCCTTCGCGCTCGAAGCCGCCGGCGCGCCGGTGGTCAAGGGCGGCGCCGGCGCCGCGGTCGAGGCCTTTCGCAAGCTCATCGAGGCGCAGGGCGGCAGCCTGCGCACCGGCGCCGATGTCGCGCGCATTCTCGTCGATGGCGGGCGCGTGCGCGGCGTGCGCCTGGCCTCGGGCGAAGAGATCGCGGCGAAATCGGTGCTCGCCTCGGTGGCGCCGGGCCAGCTTTACGAGCGCCTGCTGGAAGGCACCCACCTGCCCGAGGAACGCGCCGCCGTGAAAAGCTATCGCCATGGGCGCGGCGATTTCCAGCTTCATTACGCGCTCGAGCGCCACCCCGAATGGCTGGGCGAAGGGCTCGACGATGTGGCGCTGATCCACCTTGCCGACGGCATCGATTCGGTGTCGAAATCGGCCAATGAGGCCGAGCGCGGCATGCTGCCCGAAACCCCCACCATCTGCGTGGGCCAACCCCACCGGTTGGACCCTTCGCGCGCCCCCGAAGGCAAGGCGGTGCTGTGGCTGCAGATCCCCGATGCGCCGCGCCGCATCAAGGGCGATGCCGCGGGCCAGATCAGGGGCCGCGAATGGGACGAGCCCACGCGCGAGGCCTTCGCCGACCGGATCGAGGAAATCCTGAAAAACCACATTCGCGATTTCGACAAGATCAAGCTGGCCCGACGCGCCCATTCGCCGGCCGATCTGGAAGCGATGAATGTCAACCTCGTGGGCGGCGACCCCTATGGCGGGGCCTGCACAATCGACCAGTTCTTCATCTTCCGGCCCTTTTCGCATAGCACCAATGGCACCGGCCCGGTGCGTGGGCTCATCCATATCGGCGCCTCCACCCATCCCGGGCCGGGGCTGGGCGGCGGCTCTGGCTTCAACGCGGCGAAAAGGCTGGGCGCATGAACAAGGCAAGGGCAGTCGATACCCCGGATATACCCGAGGCATCCCCCGCCCCGCTGCCCCGGCTGGGCGAGATGGGGTTGGCCAATTTCGCCCCCTATCTGATGAACCGCATCACGGGCCGCTACAACGCCTCGCTGCGCGAGGAAATGGCGGCGCTGGGGCTGACCACCGCCAAGATGCGCGCGCTGGCTACGCTTTCGGTGATCGAGCGGCCATTGATCCGCGAACTGGCGGTCTATGCGGTGGTCGAGCAATCCACGCTCAGCCGCGCGCTCGACGGGCTGGGTGCCGACGGGCTGATCCGCCGCGAACCAGACCCCGACGACAGCCGCGCCACCCGCGTGCAACTGACCGAGGCCGGGCGCATGGCCTTCGAATCGCTCTGGCCGCATATGGCACACGCGCATGAAGACATGTTCCGCGGCATTTCCGAAGAGGAACGCGCCGCCTTCGTCGCCACGCTGCAGAAGGTCCTGCGAAACATTCGCAAGCACGATATCTGAGCGCCGCGCATGGGCTCTGCGGACAAGGCAAGTGGGCAGGATTGCCTACCCTACGAATCGCTCAGCGCACGAAAGCCGCCATTCCAGTAAACCAGCGCCCCCGCACCCGGCGTGGTGCGGATGGCACGCACCCGGCCAATGACGATGGCATGGGTGGCGCGGTCGATCATCTCTTCGATCGTGCAGTCGAACGCCGCCGGCGCGCCCTTCAGCAGCCGCGCCCCGGTCTCGGCGGTTTCCCACTCGGCGCCCTCATAGCGCGCCGCGCCCTTGACCCCGCCAAAGCCCGAAAAGCGCTCGGCCACCGCCTGATGCGCAGCACCCAGCGAGGACCAGCCGAAACAGCCATGCTCCACCAGCAGCGGATAGCTCGAGGATTCGCGGTTCACGCAGGCCAGCAAGAGCGGCGGATCGGCCGAAAGCGAGATCGCCGAAGTCACCACCAGCCCCGAGGCCCGCTCGCCCTCACCTACCGTGATCACACTGCAATTGCCCACAAGGGCACGCATGGCATTGCGAAAATCCTTTCCCGTCGGCGCGTCCTGCATCAACCCTCTCCTTCATCTTGCCCCAAATACTCTGCGGGGGTGAATTCGCGCCCGCGGCGCGAAGAGGGGGCCGCAAAGGCCCCCTGCCCCGCAAACCGGTCCTGAAACCGGTATGTCAGCGGATGCCGGCCTCTTTCAGAAGCGGCAGCACATTGTCGCGGAAATAGGGGAACTCGTCGACATAATCAAAGAAGCTCAGCGTCGAGCCGGCAAAGCCGGTCTCGTGCAGCTTGATGATGCCCTCGGCCACCTGCTCAGGCGTGCCGATCAGCGGAAAGCCGCCATGACCCTGCGCCATCAGATGCTTGATCTGCGCCAGCAGATCATGCGGGAAGCTGTGCGCATGGGCAAATTGCAGCCGCACCAGGTTTTCCACCGCGTCGGTATCCTGGTTCTGGTTGACGAAGTATTCCACCGCCTCCTGCGCCTCGGCCTCGGTGGGGCGGCACACGACATGGCTGAAGGTCAGCACATTGACATCGCGGCCCTTGGCGCGCGCCTGCTCCTTCAGTTCGGCGATCTCAACTTTCGAGCGCTCCAGATCGATCGCCGGAGTGAACAGGAAATTGGCGTTATCAGTGGCGAATACGCGCCCCTGCGGCGAGCCGGCGGCATTGATGATCGGCACCCCGCCGCGCACCGGCCAGGGGTCGCCCTTCACGCCCTTGGCCTTGAAATAGTTGCCGTCCCAGTCGAAATTCTCTTTCGATTCCCACAGCTTGCTTACCAGGTCGAACCATTCCTGCGCATAGGCATAGCGGGTCTCGTGATCGTCGGGCAGGCTCAGCCCCAGCGCCTCGTATTCGGGCTTGTTCCAGCCCGCCACGATGTTCAGCCCGGCGCGGCCATTGCCGATCTGGTCGATGGTGGCAATCTGCTTGGCCACCACCACCGGGTGATTGGCGGCGGTGTGGATGGTGGCAAAGACGGTCAGGTTCTTCGTCGAGGCCAGCAGCCCCGCCGCCCAGGTCATGGTTTCCAGCACGCCGCCATGGAAATCGGTCTCGCCGCCATAGCCGATCCAGCGCGCGATGGGCAGCATGAAGTCGATACCCGCCTCATCGAGCATCTGCGCCAGTTTCAGGTTGTTCTCCCAGCTGTTCACCCAGCGCTCGGGCGCCTTGGTGACGGTCATCCCCGAGGAACAGTTGCTGGAAAAGGTGCCCAGCCGGAACCGGTCGCCCGAAAGCATCGGTGCATCAAACATTGTCTGTACTCCCTGACAGATTGTAAGGATTATTTTACGCTTGAAACTCTATCTGAAAACTTCATTGCGTCAACATCTTTCTCTTGCCATTGTCCCGCCAGCAGAAGGACGCAAGTCTATGGAAAAAAAAGGCTCGACAGTTCAAAGACATGGCCAGGATTCATCGTTCAACCAGCGCTGGCACCTGGCGCAGGACGACACCGAGGTCGATTTCACAGAGCTTGAATTTGCATTGATGCGCTGCTTCGAGGGATTCGGGCGATGGCAGTCGGAATGCCTGGCCTCGGTGAGCGCGCTGGCAGCCACCGGGCCCGAGAATGCGCTGTTGCACATCATCCGCATGAACGACCGGCCGAAATCGATCAAGGAACTGGCGCGGCTGACCAATCGCGACGACGTGCCCAATATTCAGTATTCGCTGCGCAAGCTGATCGGCGCCGGGCTGGTGCTGCGCGAGGGCTCGGGGCGATCGGGCGTGACCTACCAGGTCACCGAGGAAGGGCGCCGCGTGACCGACGAGTTCGGCATGTTGCGCCGGCGGCTGCTGATTGCCGCCATCGAGAACCTTCCGGGCATGACCGACCGGCTGGCCGAGGCCACGCGCACGCTCAACCTGCTGTCGGGCATCTATGAAGAGGTGGCGCGCACCGCCGCCACCCACCGGCGCAGCTGAGCCGCCAGCGGGCCGGTCAGAAAAAGCTGCAACCGCCCATCAGCGCGAAATCCGGCCCGCCCTGAACCCTGCTTCATCTTGCCCGAAATACGCCAGGAGAAGTTCAGCCTCGTCCCCGAGGCTGGACAGGGGGCAGCGCTCCCCCTCACACCCTCGCCAGCACCTGCTCGCAATCCATCGCGCCGATGGCGCCGGCCACCTGCCCGCGCGGCGTGTCCAGCCGGGTGGCGATGAAGGCATCGGCAAGTGGGCTGTCGGCCATCATCACCACCGCCGCCAGCAACTGGCCAAGGCTCTCGGCGAACCAGCGCGCCTCGGCCTCTGGCGGCAGGCCCGGCCAGCGCGCGCGATGCGCCGTCAGCGCGGCATCGAAACGCGCATCGTTCCCGCGCGCGCCATCCAGGCGCGCATTCAGCTGCTCGCCCGCCTCGGGCTCGCGCAGCAGCGTGCGCATAATGTCCAGACAGATGACATTGCCCGAGCCCTCCCAGATCGAATTGAGCGGCGCTTCGCGATACAACATGGGCAGGGGCGTGTCCTCGATATAGCCCATGCCGCCGATCACCTCCATGCATTCGTAGATCATCCCCGGCGCGCGCTTGTTCGACAGGAACTTGGCCAGCGCCACCGACAGCCGCGCATAGGGCCGCGCTTTCGGGTCGTCGAAGGCGCGCGCCACGTCCAGCCCCAGCATCAGCGCCGCCTCGACCTCGACGGCCAGATCGGCCAGCACCGCACGCATCAGCGGCTGGTCGATCAGCCGGCGCTGAAAGGCCGTGCGCCCGCGCGCCCAATGCATGGCCTCGACCAGCGCGGCGCGCATCAGCCCCGCCGGGGCCAGCGCTGTATCCAGCCGAGTGTGATGCACCATCTCGATGATGGTCTGCACCCCGCGCCCTTCTTCGCCCAGCAGATGCGCCAGCGTATCGTGGTACTCGATCTCCGACGAGGCATTGGCCCTGTTGCCCAGCTTGTCCTTCAGCCGCTGGATATGGAAGGCGTTGCGCGTGCCATCGGGCAGCCAGCGCGGCACCAGAAAGCAGCTCAGGCCACCATCGGCCCGCGCCAGCGTCAGGAAACCGTCGCACATCGGCGCCGAGCAGAACCATTTATGCCCTCTCAGCCGGTAGATGCCCTCGCCCGCCCCCGGATCGGCCACGGCGCTTGTGGAATTGGCGCGCACATCCGAGCCGCCCTGCTTCTCGGTCATCGCCATGCCCATGGTCACCGCCGGCTTCTCGCCCACCGCGCGGCGCGAAGGGTCATAGGCGCGCGCGGTCAGCCTCGGCTTCCAGATCGCCGCCAGTTCGGGGTTGGCATCGAGCGCGGGCACGGCGGCATAGGTCATGGTCATCGGGCAGCACACGCCCGGCTCGATCTGGCTGAACATGTACATGAAGGCGGCGTGCTTGCGGTGGCTGCCGCCCTCTTCCCAGGCGCAGGCGGCATAGCCATTCTCCATCCCCAGCGCCATCAGCTTGTGATAGCCGGGGTGGAAATGCACCTCGTCGATGCGCCGCCCGCCACGGTCGAACAGGCGCAGCTCGGGCAGGCGGGTCTGCGCATCGCGCGCCGCCTCGCGCATCTCCTCGCTGCCCAGCGCCTTGCCCAGAAGCGCCAGTTCGGGGTCATTGCCCAGCCTCTCGCGCAGGGCGGCATCCGAGGCCCAGATATCCCGCGAGGCCGGAATCACGGGCTGGTTGTGAACCTCATGCGTGACAAGCTGGGCGCGCGGCTCGGCGGTGCTCATGGCTTTCCCTCCCTCAGGCTTGCAGCAAAGCCTGACGCCCGCGCGCGCGGCTGGCAAGCCTGACCCGGCGTTCCGTCGGGTACAGAGGGGGATTCCCTTGCGTCGCGGTTTCTGGCATTGTTCAGGCAGCCGCCCGCCAGAGGAGGCAAGGCAACAAGCACAGGCAGCACCATGCAGCGCAGGCACCCCCGTTTCGGCCCGGTCATGTATTACGCGCTGGCCGGCACCTTTGGCAGCTATCTGACCTTTGCCGCCGTGCAGGGCGAGCACGGGCTGTTCAACCGCATCCAGATCGAGGCCGACAGCGCCGCCTTGCGCGTCGAGCGCGACCGGCTGGCGGACGAACTGGCCGAGATCGAGAACCGCACTCGCCGGCTATCCGATGCCTATCTTGATCTCGATCTTCTCGACGAGCAGGCGCGCTCCGTGCTGGGCCTGTCACGGCCCGACGAGATCGTGCTGCGCTGACGGCAGCAACCGACCGGCCGAACGCACAACCGGCGCGGCGTCCATCACCCCTCGCCAGTGCCAGGCGAAAACCGCTCGCATTTCGGCGCGATCTGTTGTAATTGATTGTTTAACGCTAAACTACCTGTGTCCGCAGCAATGAGGCCCGACAATGGCAGCCCGAAAAGCCGCTGAAAAGCCAAATATTTCCGGCGACGAGTTGACGCTATACTATCGCCAGATGCTGCTTATCCGCCGATTCGAGGAAAAGGCGGGCCAGCTTTACGGCATGGGGCTGATCGGCGGTTTCTGCCATCTCTATATCGGCCAGGAAGCCGTGGTGGTCGGCATGGAGGCCGCCGCCAAGGAAGGCGACAAGCACATCACCTCGTATCGCGATCACGGTCACATGCTGGTCGCCGGCATGGACCCCAAGGGCGTCATGGCCGAACTGACCGGCCGCGAGGGCGGCTATTCCAGGGGCAAGGGCGGCTCCATGCACATGTTCAGCCTGGACAAGCATTTCTATGGCGGGCACGGCATTGTCGGCGCGCAGGTGCCGCTGGGCGCGGGGCTGGCCTTTGCCGATCGCTACAAGGGCAATGACAACGTCACCTTCACCTATTTCGGCGATGGCGCTGCCAATCAGGGCCAGGTCTACGAGGCCTACAACATGGCCAATCTGTGGAACCTGCCGGTGGTGTTCGTGATCGAGAACAACCAGTACGCGATGGGCACATCGACCAAACGCTCGTCGAAATCGCCCAATCTGTGGGAACGCGGCGCCGCCTATGGCATCAAGGGCGAGATGGTCGACGGCATGGATGTGCTGGCGGTCAAGGCCGCCGCCGAAAAGGCCGTTGCCGCCTGCCGCGCGGGCGAGGGGCCCTATATCCTCGAGGCGATGACCTACCGCTATCGCGGGCATTCGATGTCCGACCCGGCGAAATACCGCACGCGCGAGGAAGTGCAGAAGATGCGCGAGGAACGCGACGCCATCGAGCGCGTGCGCGAGCTGCTGATCACCGGCGGGCATGCCTCGGATGACGATCTCAAGGCAATCGACAAGGAGATCAAGGCCGTGGTCAACGAGGCCGCCGATTTCGCGCGCGAGAGCCCCGAGCCGGCGCTCGAGGAATTGTGGACCGACATTTACGCCTGAGGGGGAAGGCCATGCCCACCGAGATTCTGATGCCCGCGCTTTCGCCCACGATGGAAGAGGGCACGCTGGCGAAATGGCTGGTGGAAGAGGGCGACTCCGTCGCTGCCGGCGACATTCTCGCCGAAATCGAGACCGACAAGGCAACGATGGAATTCGAGGCCGTCGATGAGGGCACCATCGGCAAGATCCTTGTCGAGGCAGGCAGCGAGGGCGTGAAGGTCAACACTCCCATCGCCGTGCTGCTCGAAGAGGGCGAAAGCGCCGACGATATCGAGACAGCGGCGGCGAAGCCGGAGGCGGGCACCGCCGACGCGGGCGCCGAGGAAGCCCCGAAGCCCCAGGCTGAGCGGGCCGCCGAGGCGCCCGCCGCCGCCAAAGCCGCGCAACCCGCCGCTTACGCGCCCGAACCCGACTGGCCCGAGGGCACGGAAATGAAATCCATGACCGTGCGCGAGGCCCTGCGCGAGGCCCTGGCCGAGGAGATGCGCCGCGACGACGCCGTCTTCCTGATGGGCGAGGAGGTCGGCGAATACGAGGGCGCGTACAAGATCAGCCAGGGGCTGCTCGATGAATTCGGCGCCCGCCGCGTGGTCGATACCCCCATCTCCGAGATCGGCTTCACCGGGCTTGGCGTCGGCGCCGCCTGGGGCGGGCTGCGCCCGGTGGTCGAGTTCATGACCTTCAACTTCTCCATGCAGGCGGTCGATCATATCGTCAATTCGGCGGCCAAGACGCTCTACATGTCGGGCGGGCAGTTGCCCTGCCCCATCGTCTTTCGCGGTCCCAACGGCGCGGCCGCGCGTGTCGCCGCCCAGCACAGCCAGTGCTACGCTGCCTGGTATTCGCATATCCCGGGGCTGAAGGTGGCGATGCCCTACTCGGCATCCGATGCCAAGGGTCTGCTGAAATCGGCCATCCGCGACAACAACCCGGTGATCTTCCTGGAAAACGAAATCCTCTACGGGCGCAGCTTCGAGGTGCCCGATATCGACGATTTCACCATCCCCTTCGGCAAGGCCCGGCTCTGGCGCGAGGGCAAGGATGTCACCATCGTCAGCTTCGGCATCGGCATGACCTATGCGCTCGAAGCCGCCGACAAGCTGGCCGAGGAAGGCATCGAGGCCGAGGTGCTGGACCTGCGCACGCTCAGGCCCATGGACACCGGCGCCATCATCGCATCGGTGCAGAAAACCAACCGCTTGGTCACGGTGGAAGAGGGCTTTCCGCAAAATTCGGTGGGCAACCACATTACTTCGGTGGTGATGGAACAGGCCTTCGACTGGCTCGATGCCCCGGTGATCAATCTGTGCGGCAAGGATGTGCCGATGCCCTACGCGGCCAATCTCGAAAAGCTCGCGCTGGTGACCACCGATGAGGTGGTCGAGGCCGTGAAGAAAGTCACCTACCGGTAAGGAGACGCGCGATGCCCACCGAAATCCTGATGCCCGCGCTGTCGCCCACGATGGAAGAGGGCACGCTGGCGAAATGGCTGGTCAAAGAGGGCGACTCCGTCGCTGCCGGCGACATTCTCGCCGAGATCGAGACCGACAAGGCAACGATGGAATTCGAGGCCGTCGATGAGGGCACCATCGGCAAGATCCTTGTCGAGGCAGGCAGCGAGGGCGTGAAGGTCAACACTCCCATCGCCGTGCTGCTCGAAGAGGGCGAAAGCGCCGACGACATCAAGACGGCGGCAAAGCACGAGGCCGCCAAGGCCGACGCTGAAACGGGTGGTGGCGCAGATGCGGCCCCGAAAGGGGCCTCCGAGAAGCCCGCCGCCCCAAAATCGGAAAGCACGAAAGCCGAAAGCGCCAAATCCGAAAGCGGGGCAGCAGCAGCCCCGCCCGCGCCCAGCGCCGATGGCAAGCGCATCTTCGCCTCGCCGCTTGCTCGCCGGATGGCGGCCGAAAAGGGGCTCGATCTGACCGAGGTCAAGGGCTCGGGCCCGCATGGCCGCATCGTCAAGGCCGATATCGAGGCCGCGAAAACCGCCCCGAAGACCGCAAAACCGGCCACCGATAAACCCGCCGAGGCCGCACGCGCCAAGGGCGCCATGCCCACAGGGCCGTCCGCCGATCAGGTCGCGAAAATGTATGAGGGGCGCGAGTTCGAGGAGGTCAAACTCGACGGCATGCGCAAGACTGTCGCCGCCCGGCTGACCGAGGCCAAGCAGACGATCCCGCATTTCTACCTGCGCCGCTCGGTGCCGCTCGATGCGCTGATGAAATTCCGCGCCCAGCTCAACAAGCAGCTAGAACCCCGCGGCGTGAAGCTTTCGGTCAATGATTTCATCATCAAGGCCTGTGCGCTGGGGTTGCAGAAGGTGCCCGACGCCAACGCCGTCTGGGCCAGCGACCGCATCCTGCGGCTCAAGCCTTCCGATGTGGCTGTCGCCGTGGCGGTCGATGGCGGGCTGTTCACACCGGTGATCAAGGATGCGCATCAAAAGTCGCTCTCGGCGATCTCGGCCGAGATGAAGGATCTCGCCACCCGCGCGCGAAATCGCAAGCTCGCCCCGCATGAATATGTCGGCGGCTCCTTCGCCATTTCCAATCTCGGCATGTATGGCATCGAGAATTTCGACGCCGTCATCAACCCGCCGCATGGCTCGATCCTCGCGGTGGGCGCGGGCGTGAAGCAGCCGGTTGTCGGCGCCGATGGTGAACTGACCACCGCCACGCTCATGTCGATGACGCTGTCGGTCGATCATCGCGTCATCGACGGCGCGCTGGGCGCCGAATTCCTGGCCGCAATCATCGAGAATCTGGAAAACCCGTTGGTCATGCTCGCCTGAACCGGCCGAATCGGCCCCCTGCCTGCCCGACACGCCGCCCGGGGGCGGTGCCGGCCCGCCCCCCTTCATCTTGCCCAAAATACGCAACTTGAAACGCGCCTGAAGGGCGACTTCGGCCAGGCATCGAGCGACACCACCCTGCCCTTTCTTTCCCTGCGCCCGAGCACCCGGATGCCCCACACAACCGACAACACCCCCAACACGCTTTCCGCCATGGCGGTCGATGTGCTTACAACCGCCGATGCGCGCGAGAAATGCGCGCGCGCCCGGGCTCATGCCGCGCGCTGGTTCGCCGCGCGCCGGGCCGGCACGCCACTGGCCATCGGCCACGCCGCGCCGCCCGATTTCCCCGCCCGCCCGGCGCGCCCCGAATTGCTGGCCCCGCGCGACATGCCCCGCCGCCGCCCCGGCACCGCCGCCGGCCGGCGGGGGCGGATCCAAGCCATAGCCCATATCGAACTCAACGCCGTTGATCTGCATCTCGACATCATCGCGCGCTTTTCCCATATCCCCATGCCCGCGGGCTTTCATGACGACTGGATGCGCGCCGCCGATGAAGAAGCCAAGCATTTCAACCTTCTCGCCGATCTTCTTGAGGAAATGGGTAGCCATTACGGCGCCCTTCCCGCCCATGCCGGCATGTGGCGCGCCGCTGAGGAGACGCACGACGATCTGATGGCGCGGCTGGCGGTGGTGCCGATGGTGCTGGAAGCGCGCGGGCTCGATGTCACCCCGGCGATGATCGAGCTTTTCCGCAAAAGCGGCCCGGCGCAGGCAGTCCCCGCGCTGGAAACCATCTATGCCGAGGAGGTCGGCCATGTCGCCTATGGAGCGAAATGGTTCCACTTCCTGTGCGGGCGCCACGAGGCCGACCCGAAGGAAACCTTCCACGCCCTCGTTCGCCGGCATTTTCACGGCGCCCTCAAGCCCCCCTTCAACGAGGAAAAGCGCGCCGAAGCCGGCCTGCCGCCCGATTTCTACTGGCCGCTGGTCGGCCCTGTGGCCGAGACGCCGGCCCGGCGGACACGAGAAGGCCAGGTTGAACCTGAGGCCAGGGTCGGTCCCGGGGCCGAGTAAACGCTTCAACGCGGCAAAACGTTCCGCCTTGTCGGCCCCGCCGGCCTGCAATTTCAGTGTTTTCGGCGAATTTCCGCCCATTTCCGCAGCTTCTGGCCTGCATTTTGCAAAGCAAGGCGGCCAAATCAGTTGCGGTTGCGGGCGCGGAAGATTAACAGTTGCTTTAAAGTCACGCGCAACGCAGCGCACGGGTTCCGGGTATGGACAATCCGAGCCCTGACTTAAGAGGCAGAAGCGACTCAGTGCCGGCAACGTTGGCAGCCCGAGCAAGCGACTTGGGACGGCGGGGCGGCAAGAGGAACGACGGGACAGGGTGGAACATTGCAAAATCTGAGCGACCGGTTGAACACCGCGCTGGAAAAATACCTGCCGGAACAGCGGCTCTTCCTGCGTTCCGAAACCAGTACAACCCGTTATCTGCGCCTGCGACCGCTGAACCAGGCCCTGATGCTGGGCGGCGGCGCAGCCTTCTTCGCCTGGAGCTTGCTGGCCAGCGCAGTGATGCTCACGCAGGTCATCAGTTCCGGCGAGTTGCGCGAACAGGCCCAGCGCGAGCAGGCCTATCTCGAAGCCCGCCTCGACCAGCTTGCCCATGAACGCGACCGCGCGGTGGACGAGGCGCAGATGGCGCATACCCGCTACGGCGAGGCGATGGACCGTGTCGCCGCCATGCAATCGGCGCTGCTGACCGGCGAACAGCGCCGTGCCGAGCTTGAAACCGGCATTGACGGTTTGCAGCGGGCTTTGCGCGAACGCATGCGCGAACGCGACGAGGCAAGGGGGCGGCTGGCGGCGTTCGAGAGCACCGACACCAGCGAACAGCTCGCCCGCACCGAGGCGCGTCTGAGCGAGGTGCAACAGACGCTTGACCGCGTGATGAACGCGCTGACCACCACCGCCGCAGAGCGCGAAACCATGCGCGCCGTGGCCGACACCACCCAGTTGCAGGCCGAACATCTGGCGCTCGAACTGCGCCTGACCGAAGACCGCAACCAGCGCATCTTCTCGCAGCTTGAACAGGCGGTCGAAACCTCGATGATGCCGCTTGAGCGCATGTTCCGCTCGGCCGGGCTGCAGCCCGAGCAGCTTCTGCGCCAGGTGCGCGCCGGCTATCAGACGCGTTCGGCGGCGCTGGCGCCGATCTCGATTTCCACATCGGGCACGCTTGACCCCGACAGCGACGAGGCGCGCGCCAATGGCGTTCTCGAGGCGCTGTCGGAGCTCAACCTCTATCGCATCGCCGCCCAGCGCACGCCCTTCGCCATGCCGGTGCGCGCCAGCGTGCGCCAGACTTCGAGCTTCGGCACGCGCCGCGATCCGCGCACCGGGCGCCAGCGGATGCATAACGGGGTCGACTGGGCCGGACCGCAGGGCACGCCGATCCTGGCCACCGGCAATGGCCGGGTCAGTTTTGCCGGCCGGCGCGGCGGTTACGGCAATCTGGTGATCATCGAGCACGATTTCGGCCTCGAGACCTACTACGCGCATCTGCACACGATTAACGTGAATGTGGGGCAAAGGGTATCGCGCGGCGACCGGATCGGTGGTATGGGCACCACGGGCCGATCGACCGGTGTGCATCTGCACTACGAGATCCGCGTCGGCGGCAGACCGATCAATCCGATGACCTACATAAGGGCCGCGCAAAATGTTTTCTAAGAGCCGCATCCACGACAAGGGGCCAAAGGCCGAGCCAGCGAGATCGCCCGAATCCGCCGCCGCCCCGCAGCGCCCGTCGCCCGATTTCGGCAGCAGCAGCGGCGACAACGCCCCCTTTGGAAGCCACTCATCCAAGCAAAAGCCGGCCGCCTCGGTGCTGGCCTCGGACCTGACGGTCACCGGCAATCTGCGCACCACCGGCGACATCGTGATCGAGGGTATCGTCGATGGCGATATCCGTGCGCATCTGCTCACTGTCGGCGAATCCGCGACCATCCGTGGCGAGGTGGTGGCCGATGACATCGTCATCAACGGCCGCGTCATCGGCCGGGTGCGCGGGCTGAAGGTGCGGCTGACCTCGACCGCACGCGTCGAGGGCGACATCATCCACAAGACAATCGCCATCGAATCGGGGGCGCATTTCGAAGGTTCGGTGCAGCGCCAGGACGACCCCTTGGCCGGCGCCCAGCAGCAGGCTGCCCAGGCCGGCCGGCCGGCCGGCGCCGCAGCGGCCAACTCTGCCCCGGCGGCACCTGCCGCTGCTCCTGCGGCAGCTGCGAGGCCCGCCGCACCGGCAAGCGGCAATCTCGGGCAGGATGCGCGCGCCGCAGCGCCCAAACCGCCGGCGCCCGCCGCCAAGGGCGGCGAATAGGGATCAAGCAGCGGGAAGGGGCACGCCTCCTCCCCCATCTCGTCAGAAATGTTTTCGCCCGGCCGCGCAGCCCGCGCCGCCGGGCTTGTTCATGCGCCAGGGCGCATCCGCGCCAAGACCCGGGGCGAAAGCCCGGTTGCGCACAAATCCGGGCTCATAGGGCTTATACCAGCCCCGGTTGATCGCTTCGTGAGTGACGAACCGGCAGGCGCTGGCGACAGCTTGATGCAGGCGCGGCCGGAATGGAAACGTCGTGCCGAGAGTTCGCCAGCGGCGTGGCGCGGCCGTGCGGGTGCGTGAGAGCCGGTCTTGCGGGCGCTCCTCGCCCACGCGTCCCGCACCGGTCACTGCCCGTGCTGCAAATGATGCGATCAGCCTTATCCGCTATCAGCCCAGCCGCCGGCGGTGGCGCCAGAAGCCGCGCGCCAGCAGCATCAGATAGGCGAAATCGGCCAGCACCAGCACCGCCCAGGGCCGCGCCACCGCCAGCCCGGCAAAGACCGCCACGCCAAGAAACAGCCAGATCGCCCGGCTTCGCGGCACGCGCAGCCCCTTGGGCGATATCGTCGGCAGGCGCGAAACCATCAGCAATCCGACAATGGCAATGTACAGCGCCACGGGCAGTGCAAAGGGGCGCAGATCGGGCCCGCCCGCCAGAAACAGGAACAGCGGCAGCAACCCCAGCATGGCGCCGGCCGGCGCCGGCACGCCGACAAAATGCGCCCGCCCCGGCGGCGGTGGCGCATCGCGCGAGACGTTGAATCGCGCCAGGCGCAGGCAGGCACACAATATGAAGACCAGAACGAAGAGCCAGCCCAGCGCCGGCAATTCCTCGCGCAGTGCGAACTGGAAGATCACCACCCCTGGCGCGACCCCGAAACAGACGAAATCGGAAAGCGTGTCGAGCTCGGCGCCAAAGGAACTCGCCGCATTGAGCTTGCGCGCCACCAGCCCGTCCATGCCATCGAGAACCGCCGCCAGCACGATGAGCGCGGCGGCGATCTCGTAATGCGCATCAAGCGCGAAGCGAATGGCGGTCAGCCCCGCGCACAGACCCAGAAGCGTGATCAGGTTGGGCAGCAGGGTCAAGAGCGGCGTCAGGCGCAGATTGTCATCGCCTCCCAGCACCGAACTCGTCGGCTCTGGCTCTGGCTCGTGGCCGCCGGGCTTGGGCGTTTGCGTCATGCGCTCATCGCACCGCGCCCTGGCGCGGGCCTTCCTCGCCGGCCAGATCGGACAGCACCGTCTCGCCCGCCACCATGGTCTGGCCTTCGGCAACCAGCGGCGCCACGCCCTCGGGCAGATAGACATCAAGCCGCGAGCCGAAGCGGATCATCCCGAAACGCTGCCCGGCCTCGAGCACGTCGCCTTGCTTGACATCGCAGACGATGCGCCGCGCCACCAGCCCGGCAATCTGCACCACGGCCAGGACCCGGCCATCCTCCATCTCGACCGACAGCGCGTTGCGCTCATTGTCCTCGCTGGCCTTGTCGAGCGAGGCGTTGAGAAACTTCCCCGGACGGTAGGAAACAGCGGCGACCCGGCCCGACACCGGAAGCCGGTTCACATGGCAGTTGAACACATTCATGAAGATGCTCACCCGGGTCAGCGGCGCATCGGCCATGCCCAGCTCGGCCGGCGGCACCGCCGGGGCGATCTGCGAGACGATCCCGTCTGCCGGGCTGATCACCAGCCCCTCTCGCAGCGGCGTTACCCGCTCGGGGTCGCGGAAGAAATAATAACACCACACGCTCAGTACCACGCCCAGCCAGCCCAGCGGCTGCCAGACCAGAAACAGCACCAGCGTGACGGCAAGAAAGATGCCGATGAAGGGCCAGCCCTCGCGGTGAACGGGTTTGACGACACTCGAGATGATATCGGCGGACATGGATTTTCCCTCGCTGTTGACCCGGGATATAACGAGTTTGAACGGGCGCGCAAAGCCTCGTCGCGCTTGCGCCGCCCTGCCTTAGCCGCCGGCGCGCCGGAAGGTCAGGTAATGCGGGCGCCGCCCCTCGCGCAGTGCCTTGGCCTCGTACCGCGTGCGCAGCCAGTCATCCCAGGGCTCGCCGCCCTGCGCGACCGGCGCGAAGCCGGCACGCGGCACCTCTTCCAGTGTCTGGCGCACGTAATCGGGAATATCCGTCGCCACCCGGAATTCGGCACCCGGCGCACAGACCCGCGCCAGCGGCAACAGATGCTCTGGTGTCACGAAGCGGCGCCGGTGATGGCGCGCCTTGGGCCAGGGATCGGGATAAAGCAGGAAAACCCGCTCGATGCAGCCATCGGGCAGCACATCGAACAGATCGCGCACATCTCCGGGATGAACGGTCACGTTCTGCACCCCGGTCTCGCGCAGCTTGCCCAGCGCCATGGCAACCCCGTTGACGAAGGGCTCGCAGCCGATCAGCCGCACGCAAGGATAGCGCGCCGCCATATGCGCCAGATGCTCGCCGCCGCCAAAGCCGACCTCCAGCCAGAACTGCCCCGCGCCGGGCAATTGCGAAAGATCCAGCTTCCGGCGCTCGGGGTTCTCGTCGATGCTGACCCCGCGCAGACGCAGGCGCGGCAGATCCTCGGCCAGATAACGCTTCTGGCTCGGGCGCAGCGCCTTGCCATGCACCCTTCCGTGAAAGTTGCGCCAGGTCTTCTGCGCGGCGACGGCCGGATGCGGGGGCAGGTCGGGGCGGGTCTCTTCGCTCATGCCGGCGGCTCTAGCGGCACCGGATCGCCAAGACAACCCCGCCCCTCTTCATCTTGCCTCAAATACGCACGGGCTTTCCAAAGGGGGGCGTCTTTGGGGCGCCTTGGGTTCGAGAACCAATGAAGACGGGGGCGGCAGCCCCCGCCCGCCTCGACTTGCCGCTCACACCGCCTTTTTCAGCACCTCGGCGAGATCGGTGCGTTCCCAACTGAAGCCACCATCTTCTTCCGGCGCACGGCCGAAATGGCCATAGGCGGCGGTGCGCGCATAGATCGGGCGGCTGAGCTGCAGATGCTCGCGAATGCCGCGCGGGGTCAGATCTATCGCCTTGCTGACCGCGCGTTCGATGGCGCTGTCATCCACCGCGCCGGTGCCATGCGTATCGACATAGATCGACAGCGGCCGCGCCACGCCGATGGCATAGGAAAGCTGCAGCGTGCAGCGCCGGGCCAGCCCGGCGGCGACCACATTCTTTGCCAGGTAGCGCGCGGCATAGGCCGCCGAGCGGTCAACCTTGGTGGGGTCCTTGCCCGAAAACGCCCCGCCCCCATGCGGCGCCGCGCCGCCATAGGTGTCGACGATGATCTTGCGCCCGGTCAGCCCGGCATCACCATCGGGCCCGCCGATTAGGAACTTGCCCGTGGGGTTGACATGCCATTCGGTGCCGCCATCGATCCAGCCCGCGGGCAACACCTCTTCGACATAGGGGCGGATGATCGCCTTGACATCCTCGCTGGTCAGCGTCGGATCCAGATGCTGGTGCGAGACCACAAGCTGTGTCACCTCGACCGGCTGCCCGTCCTCGTAGCGGATGGAAAGCTGGCTCTTGGCATCGGGGCCCAGCATGGGCAGTTCGCCCGCCTTGCGCGCCTCGGCCAGCCGGCGCAGGATGGCATGCGAATACAGGATCGGCGCCGGCATCAGCTCGGGGGTTTCGTCCACCGCATGGCCGAACATGATGCCCTGATCGCCCGCCCCCTCGCGGTCAACCCCCTGGGCGATATCGACCGACTGCTCGTGCAGGAAATTCAGCACATGACAGGTGTTCCAGTGGAACTTTTCCTGCTCGTAGCCAATATCGCGGATGCAGTCGCGCGCAATCTGGGGAATGCGGCCCATCACGTCCTTCAGCCGCTCGCCACCGGGGCGGCCATCGCGCGCAGGCAGGCCGATCTCGCCACCGATCACGACAAGCCCGGTGGTGGCGAAGGCCTCGCAGGCGACGCGGGCGTTTTCATCCTCGCTCAAGAGATAGTCCAGCACGGCATCCGAGATGCGGTCACAAACCTTGTCCGGGTGCCCCTCGGAAACCGATTCCGAGGTGAAGATGTAGCTTTGTCTTGTCATGTGAAGGGCGCTCCATTGATTTCCACCGCCACGCCAGGAAGCCGTTGTGACGGGAATGACAAGCGCCTACCGGCATCGCACCGGCGCGTCAATGGCGATTGCCCAGTCGCCTGATCGCCGCCAGCAGCAGCGCCAGGCCCAGCACCAGGTGCCAGGGCGCGTCGCCCATGCGTGCATAGGCGGTGGCGGGCAGCGCCGGCGGCAGGTCGGCATCGATAAAGCCCTCGCGATCCATGCCCAGCGAATCCATCAGCCGCCCGCGCGCATCGATCACCGCCGAAACCCCGGTATTGGCCACCCGCACCAGCGGCAGGCCTTGCTCGACCGCCCTCAGCCTTGCCTGCGCCAGGTGCTGGAAGGGGCCGATGCGCACGCCAAACCAGGCATCATTGGTTATCTGCAAGAGCCAGTCGGGGCGCTCTTGGGTGCGCAGATTGCGCGGAAAGATCGCCTCGTAGCAGATCAGTGGCAGCACAAGCCCGGCGGCGCCGAGATCCAGCACCTGCGGGCCGGGCCCGGCGTCGTATCCCATCAGCACCTGCGAGGCGATGCCACCGGCCCAGCCCGCCCCCAGCCTGTCGGCAAACCGGCCCAGAACCGGCATGTATTCGCCAAAGGGCACAAGGTGATGCTTGTCATAGACCGCCTGCGCCACACCCGCGGGGCCAAGCACGGCGAGGCTGTTGAAATAGCGCCGCGCGCCGCCGTCCTGCCCTGGCTCGCTGCGCTGGATGCCCAGGATGAGCGGTGCGCCGCCGGTGGCCTCGGCGGCCAGTTCCAGCCCGTTGCCGGGCCGGTCGAGAAGAAAGGGCACGGCGGTTTCGGGCCAGATAACCAGATCGGGGGCGGGGCCGTCCTCGGACGGCGCCGCACTGAGCTCCAGATGCCGGCGGAAAAAGACCTCGGCATAGCGCGGGTCCCATTTCAGCGCCTGTGTGGCGTTGGGCTGCACCAGGCGCAGGCGCAGCGGCGCTTCGGCTGCGCCCGCGCTTGCCGCTATGCCCTGCCCCGCCCCCACCGGGCCGAGCGCCCCCCAGCCCCAGGCGCCGG
>JAFIEG010000056.1 GCA_020832665.1 Pararhodobacter sp.
GCGGCGTGAAGCCGAAGCGGATGATATCGGGGGCGCGGAAATCGCCGATCACGCCGCGCGCTATCAGCGCCTGCATGATGGCGTAGCCCTGCGGATGGCGAAAGCTTACCTGGCTGCCGCGCAGCGCGTGCGTGCGCGGGGTGGCCAGTTCCAGATCGGGGCAGGCGGCCTCGACGCCGGTGATGAAGGCATCGGTCAGTTCCAGCGAGCGCGCGCGCAAATCGGCGATCTCGACACCGTCCCAGACATCGAGCGCGGCATCGAGCGCGGCCAGTTGCAGCACCGGCGGCGTGCCCACGCGCATCCGCTCCACCCCGCGGCCGGGGCGGTAATGCAGGTCGAAATCGAAGGGCGCCTCGTGGCCCAGCCAACCCGAAAGCGCCGGGCGCGCGGCTTCGGCATGGCGCGGCGCGACATAGATGAAGGCCGGCCCGCCGGGCCCGGAATTGAGGTATTTGTAGCTGCACCCCACCGCGAAATCGGCGCCGCCCTCGGCCACGCGCACATCGGTCGCACCCGCCGAATGCGCCAGATCCCACACCGCCAGCGCGCCGGCTGAATGCGCCTTGGCGGTCAGTGCCGGCATGTCATGGCGACGCCCGGTGCGGTAATCGACCTCGGTGAGCATCAGAATGGCGACGCTCTCGTCAATCGCCGCCTCGACATCTTCAGGCACCACCGTCACCAGGCGGTATTCAGGCCCCAGCGTGCGGCACAGCCCCTCGGCCATGTAGAGATCAGACGGGAAATTACCGGTATCGGACAGGATCACCCGCCTCCCGGGCACCATCTCCAGCGCCGAGGCCAGCGCCTGATAGACCTTGATGGAAAGCGTGTCGCCCATCACCACATGGCCCGGCTCGGCACCGATCAGCCGGGCGATGCGGTCGCCCACGCGCATCGGCAGATCCATCCAGCCGGCGCGGTTCCAGCCGGTGATCAGCATCTGCCCCCATTCATCGCTCACCGCCTGCGCCACCCGTTCGGCCACGCCCCTGGGTAGCGGGCCCAGCGAATTGCCGTCGAGATAGATCATCCCCTCGGGCAGTTCGAACAGGGCGCGGGTGCGGGAAAAATCGGTGGCCATCCGGGCATATCTCCACGGGCAGGAATCGGGCAGCGCCGCGGCCGGCAGCGCCGGGTCGACGCTAGCGTGAACACAGATTTGCTTCAAGCTTGAAAATATACACATGCCCCGTCGCCGGCCAGGCATCGCGAAGGATCAGCCCCCGGGGGAAACCACAACTAGAGCCAGTCGCGCAGGACCGGGATCAGTGGCAGATCGGCCGGCGGCATGGGATAACTGCGCAGATCGGCAGGGCGCACCCATTTCAGCACCTGCCCCTCGCGCGCTCGCAAGCTGCCCTGCCATTTGCGGCAGGCGAAAAGCGGCATCAGCAGGTGGAAATCCTCATAGGCATGGCTGGCGAAGCTGAGCGGCGCCAGGCAGGAAGCCCAGGTCTCGATACCCAGCTCTTCGTGCAGCTCTCGCATCAGCGCCGCCTCGGGGGTTTCACCCTGTTCGATCTTGCCGCCGGGGAATTCCCACAGCCCGGCCATGGCCTTGCCCTTGGGGCGCTGCGCGATGAGCACGCGGCCATCGGCATCGATCAGCGCCACGGCGGCGACGAGCACCAGCTTCATGCCGCTGCGCCCTGGCAGCGGGGAAGGGGGGCGCTGCCCCCTGCCCAGCCTCGTGCCGAGGCTGGACTCCCCCCGGCGTATTTGGGGCAAGATGAAGAAGGCATCACGAGCGGTAATCGGCGTTGATGTCGATATAGCGATGCGTCAGATCACAGGTCCAGACCGTGGCGCGGCCCTGGCCGAGGCCGAGATCGACGCCGATTTCCAGCTCCTGCCGGCGCATGTATCCGGCGCCGTCTTCCTCGCGGTAATCGGGATCGACCATGCCGGCGGTGGCCACCGGGATGGCGCCGAAGCGGATGGCGAGGCGGTCGCGGTCGGCCAGCGCGCCGGATTTGCCCACCGCCATGACGATGCGGCCCCAGTTCGGATCTTCGCCGGCGATGGCGGTCTTGACCAGAGGCGAATTGGCAATGGCCAGCGCGCAGCGTTTGGCGTCGGCATCGTGCTGGGCACCGGTGACAGTGATCTCGACGAATTTCGTCGCCCCCTCGCCGTCGCGTACCACCTGATGCGCGAGATCGAGCATGACGCCGCCCAGTGCGGCCTCGAAGGCCGCTGCCTCGGAACTGGCGGAGTTGTCGATGGCGGGCGCGCGGCTTTGGCCGGTGGCAGCGACAATGAGCGTATCGGAGGTGGAGGTGTCGCTGTCGACGGTGATGGCGTTGAAGCTTTTCTCGGTCAGGCGCGCGGTCATGTCCTGCAGGAGCGGTTGCGGCAGGTTTGCATCGGTGAAGATGAAGACCAGCATGGTGGCCATGTCCGGCGCAATCATGCCCGAGCCCTTGGCGATGCCGGAGATGCGCACCGTCTCGCCGCCGATCTCGATTTCGGCGCCGGCGCCCTTGGGGAAGGTGTCGGTGGTCATGATCGCGGCGGCGGCCTGGGCTATGTCGCCCGGCGCGAGGCTGTTGGCGAGGGTATCGAGGTGCTCGACAATGCGCTCATGCGGCAGCCGCTCGCCGATGACCCCGGTGGAAGCGGTGAAGATGCGGCTTTCGGGCAGGCCCAGCCTGGTGGCCAGCGCCGCGCACAGCGCCTGCACCGATTCGCGCCCGACGGCACCGGTGAAGGCATTGGCATTGCCGGCATTGACCAGGATCGCGGCGCCGGTTTCGCCCGGGCTGTTGTCATCGGCAGCGAGCTTGGCCTGGCAATCGAGCACCGGCGCGGCGCGGGTTTGCGAGCGGGTGAAGGTGCCGGCGATCACGGTGCCGGGCTCGAGCCGGGCCAGCATCACATCGGGCCGCCCCTTGTAGCGCAACCCGGTGGCGGCGGTTGCGAAGCTTGCGCCGGCGATCTCGGGCAGTTGCGGGAAGCCGCCTTGCGGGGCCAGCGGCGAGATGGTGGGCCCGGCCTGTGGCGCACCCGCCTTGCCCCCGGCCGCTTCCAGCCGGGCCCTGAGCGCCTTGGCGCGAGCCTTCCATTTCAGCGTTCTGGCCTTTTGCTTGCGCGCCTTGTTGCCCATGTTCTACTCGCCCCGGATGCAACCGCCTCACCCCCCTGCCGGGCCGGTCGGCGGGCTGTCAGCGGTGCAGATTATGTGTCTGGAGGTCAGTCGTCCAGCAGATCGTCGCGGCTCAGCAGCGCCGGGTCGAAGCCTTCCGACAGATCCTCGATGCTGCCCGCCTCGCGCAGCCGCGCAAGGACATGGCGCGCGGCTTCCTGGCGGATCTGGCCCTCGATTTCCTGGCGCACTTCTTCCAGCGGCGGCACCTCGGCGGTGCGGGTGTCGAGCAGGCGCACCACATGCCAGCCGAAGCGGGTCTGCACCGGGGGCGAAACCTCGCCCGGCTCGAGCGCCATCACCGCCGCCTCGAAGGGCTCGATCATCACGCCTTCACCGAACCAGCCCAGATCACCGCCCTGCGCCGCCGAACCATCGAGCGAGACATCGCGGGCGATTTCGGCGAATTCCTCGCCGGCCTCGAGCCGCGCCACCACCGCTGCAATCTCTTCCTCGGTCTGCACAAGGATATGCGCGGCGTTGTATTCAACCGTGGGTTCGCCAGCGGCGAATTCCTCGGCAAAGGCGTCATAGGCGGCGGCGATTGCCTCGTCGGTAACCGCTAATTCGACTTCATCGGCAAGGGTAGCATTCGAGATGAAGTTGCGCACCTCGTTTTCCAGCGCCAGCCGGTCGCGGCGGCTGAGCCCGGCGGCGCCGGCCTGTTGCAACAACTCCTGTTCGATGAGTTGATCGACAATGGCGGGAAACAGCGTCTCGTCGGGCACCGTGGCGAATTGCTCGGGCAATTGGCCGCGCATCGCCAGCGCATGTCCGAGCGTGATCTCGGCATCACCCACGCGGGCCAGCACGCTGTCGGCGTTGGGGGCCTCGTCGGCGCTTGCGGAAAGGGCGAAGGCGGCAGCGGCGGCGAAGGTAACCATGCGCATTGCGCCGGTCATCGGTTTCTTTCTCATACAGTTACTCCGGTTTCCGCCCGCAGGCGGCCCCTCAAGATTGACACCAGAAGGACCGCCCCTTACATCGCACTCGGTGTTGCGCGCGATGCGACGGCCCGCTTGCGCCCTTCTTAGGCAAGCCCGGGCAGGCGGGCAACCCCCACGGAGACGGACCTTTCAGGCCACGGGTCGGGCAGACACGGGCAAGCGGAGCGAACATGTTTGGTTTTGGAACTATCGGCCGGAAAATCTTCGGCACGGCGAATGACCGCAAGGTAAAGGCGGTCAGGCCGCTGCTTCAGAAGATCAACGCGCTGGAGCCCGAGTTTCAGGCCATGAGCGACGCCGATCTCGTCGCCAAGACCGAGGAGCTGAAAAAGCGCTACGCCGAGGGCGAGAGGCTCGAATCGCTGCTGCCCGAGGCCTTCGCCAATTGCCGCGAGGCGGCGCGCCGCGCGCTGGGGCTGCGCGCCTTTGATGTGCAGCTCATCGGCGGGATCTTCCTGCACCGGGGCAACATCGCCGAGATGAAGACCGGCGAGGGCAAGACGCTGGTCGCCACCTTTCCCGCCTATCTGAACGCGCTCACCTGCGAGGGCGTGCATATCGTCACCGTCAATGATTATCTGGCCCGGCGCGATGCCGAATGGATGGGCAAGGTCTATTCCAAGCTCGGCATGTCTGTGGGCGTGGTGGTGCCGCACCAGGCTGACGAGGAAAAGCGCGCCGCCTATCAGGCCGACATCACCTATGCCACCAACAACGAGCTTGGCTTCGACTATCTGCGCGACAACATGAAGGTCGAGCTGAACCAGATGATGCAGCGCGGGCATCACTTCGCCATCGTCGACGAAGTGGACAGCATTCTCATCGACGAGGCGCGCACGCCGCTGATCATCTCGGGCATGTCGCAGGATCGCACCGATCTTTATGTGCAGGTCGACAAGCTGATCCCGCAGGTGCGCGACGAGCATTTCACCCTCGACGAGAAGATGCGCCTGGTCACATGGACCGATGAGGGCAGCGAATTCATTGAGGAATTGTTGCGTACCGCCGGGCTGCTGCCCGAGGGGCAGGGCCTGTATGACCCCGAATCGACAACGCTGGTGCATCACATCAACCAGGCGCTGCGCGCGAACAAGATGCTGCACAAGGATCAGAACTACATTGTGCGTGACGACAAGATCGTCCTGATCGACGAATTCACCGGCCGCATGATGCTGGGCCGGCAGCTTTCCGACGGGCTACACCAGGCGGTCGAGGCCAAGGAGGGCGTGCCCATCCAGCCCGAAACGGTGACCATGGCTTCGGTTACCTTCCAGAACTTTTTCCGGCTTTACGAAAAGCTGGCCGGCATGACCGGCACCGCCGCCACCGAGGCCGAGGAATTCAAGGAAATCTACAATCTCGGCGTGGTGGAAATTCCCACCAACATGCCCATCGCCCGGATCGACGAGCATGATCAGGTCTATCGCACCGCGCGCGAAAAGGCAGACGGCGTCATGGAGGCGATCCGCGAGGCACATGAGCGCGGGCAACCGATCCTTGTGGGCACCACCTCGATCGAGAAGTCCGAGGAACTTGCGGCGATGCTGGACAAGGCCGGCATTCCCCATAACGTGCTCAACGCCCGCCAGCACGAGAAAGAAGCCCATATCGTGGCCGATGCCGGGCGGCTGGGTGCGGTGACCATCGCCACCAACATGGCCGGGCGCGGCACCGATATCCAGCTTGGCGGCAATGTCGATTTCCGCGTCATGGACGAGCTTGCCAACAACCCCGATGCCGACCCGGCCGAGGTTCGCGCGCGTATCGCGGCCGAGGTCGCCGCCGAGCGCCAGAAGGTGCTGGAAGCAGGCGGGCTGTTCGTGCTGGCCACCGAGCGCCATGAAAGCCGGCGCATCGACAACCAGCTTCGCGGTCGTTCGGGCCGGCAGGGAGACCCGGGGCGCTCGGTCTTCTTCCTGTCGCTGGAAGACGATCTGATGCGCATCTTCGGCTCGGAGCGGCTGGAAAAGGTGCTTTCCACCCTCGGCATGAAAGAGGGCGAGGCGATCGTGCACCCCTGGGTGAACAAGTCGCTGGAAAAGGCGCAGGCCAAGGTCGAGGCGCGCAATTTCGACATCCGCAAGACGCTGTTGAAATTCGACAATGTGATGAACGACCAGCGGCGCGTGATCTTCGATCAGCGGCTTGACATCCTGCGCGCCGACGATCTGGCGGAAACCATCGCCGACATGCGCCATGCGGTGATCGAAGAGATCGTCAGCCAGTACCTGCCACCCAACACCTATGCCGATCAGTGGGACCCGGAGGGGCTGCATGCGGCACTCCTTGAAAAGCTCAACCTCGATCAGCCGGTCATCGAATGGGCCGAAGAGGATGGCGTCGATCAGGAAGTGGTGCGCGAACGCGTGACCGAGGCCGCCGATGCGATGATGGCGCAAAAAGAAGCCGATTTCGGCCCCGAGACCATGCGCGACATCGAGAAGCAGCTGCTCTTGCAGGTCATCGATGCCAAGTGGCGCGATCACCTGATCACGCTGGAGCATCTGCGCTCGGCGGTGAATTTCCGCGGCCTGGCGCAGCGCGACCCGCTGAACGAATACAAGCAGGAAGCCTTCCTGCTGTTCGAGAACATGCTCGGCGCGCTGCGCGAGGAGGTCACGCGCCAACTCGCCCGCATCCGCCCGATGACCGAGGAAGAGCGCGAGGCGCTGCGCGCGCAGCTCGACGCGGAAGCGCGCATGCGCGCCGCCGGGCCCGATGGCAAGCTGGCCGAACCGGTCGATCTGCCGCCCGTCAGGCCGAAGCAGCCGGCACCGGCCGGGACGGCGGCACCCTCGGCGGCACCCTCGGCGGCAGCAGCAGGCGGCGCGGCAGCGGCAGAGGCCGGCGTGGCGCTGATCGACGGCTTCGACGAAAGCGACCCTTCAACCTGGGGCAATCCCGGGCGCAATCAGCCTTGCCCTTGCGGCTCGGGCAAGAAGTTCAAGCACTGCCACGGCCGCCTGCTCTGAGCCCTCGCGCCGCCGCTTTCGGGCAAAGGCTTTCGCGCTCACTTGCATGAGCGCGAAAGGCGGCTGTAAGCTATTGTTTTTGTATTATTCTTGCGGGGCCTTGCCGCTCGTTGCCGGCCGCCCTATCCTGCCGCCAAAGGCCAGAGGAATACGAGCATGGGCATCCATCTTCACCAGAACGACCTGCCGCAGGGGCTTGATCTCGGCCCGGTCGTGGCCATCGATTGCGAGACGATGGGCCTGAATCCGCTGCGCGACCGGCTGTGCCTGGTGCAGCTTTCTGCCGGCGATGGCGATGCGCATCTGGTGCAGATCTCGCGCGAGGGCGCGCCGGCGCCCAATCTGGGCCGCCTGCTGGCAGACCCCGATGTGCTGAAGCTCTTTCACTTCGGCCGCTTCGATATTGCTGCCATGGGCCATCACCTTGGCGTGTTCGCCAGCCCCGTCTGGTGCACGAAGATCGCCTCGAAACTGGTACGCACCTATACCGACCGCCACGGGCTCAAGGCGCTGCTCTCAGAATTGCTGGGGGTGGAAATTTCCAAGCAGAACCAGAGTTCGGACTGGGGCGCCGATGCGCTGAGCACGGCGCAGCTGGACTATGCCGCCGGTGACGTTTTGTACCTGCACCGCCTCAAGGCCGCGCTGGAACCGATGCTGGCGCGCGAAGGCCGCACCGAACTGGCGCAGCGCTGCTTCGATTTCCTGCCAACCCGCGCCGCGCTCGATCTGGCTGGCTGGCCGGAAACCGACATCTTCGCCTATTGACGGCCATGGCGGACCGTCACGCAGCACGGTTGACGCAGGCATACAGCCCCTTTCACTCGCGGCTGGTGATGATACTCAAGGTGGCGCTGCCGCTGACCGCGCTGGCGCTCATGTCCAGCGTGTTCCTGCTGGCCAGCCCGGTAGACCCCGAACGCGCGATTCCGCTTGCCGAGATCGATGTCGCCGACCGGGCGCGCGATCCGCGCCTGACCGGCGCGCGCTTTGCGGGGGTGACCGATGATGGCAGTGCGCTGCGCATCGAAACCCGCACCGCGCGTTCCGACCCGCTGGCGACGCTGCGCTTTCACGCCACCGGGCTGGAACTTTACCTCGACCGCGTCGATGGCGGCAGCGTTTTCGCACGCGCCGATGAAGGCACGATCGACCGCGACTCGGGGTATTTCAGCATGCGGGGAAATATCGAGCTTGTTGCCGATCCTGGCTACCGGCTGAACACCGAACAGGTGCGTGGCGCGCTCGATCGTACCTGGATCAACATGCCCGAAGCCGTCGCCGGCATGGCCCCGGCGGGCGAAATCCGGGCCGGGACGTTCACGATCGAGCGCTCTGCGGCACCTTCTGTCGGTAATCGGCTTGTCTTTGGGGGTGGGGTGCGTTTGATATATCAACCGGAACCCTGAGGAGAAGCGTATGGCGCGCGCGTTGCTTGTCAAGCCACTTGCCCTGGCGCTTTGCCTGCTGGGTCTGACTGTTGCCCATATCGGCGAGCACGGCTCGGCCCGTGCCCAGGACACGCAAATCCGCCTTGGCGAATCACTGCGGCTTTCCGGGCGTCAGCTGGAGGTTACCGCCGATACGCTCGAAGTCGATCAGGAAAGTGGCCTCACCATCTTCAGCGGCAATGTTCTGGCGGTGCAGGGCGCGCTCAGGCTTGGCGCCGAGCGCATGCAAATCGAATACCGTGCCGGTGCTGATGGCGAGAGCCGGCGCATCCAGCGGCTGGTTGCCTCGGGTTCGGTGACGCTGGTCACGGCGAATGAGGCCGTCGAGGCGCAGGAAGCGATCTATTTGCTCGGCGCGCAAACGTTGGAAATGCAGGGCGATGTGGTGTTCGTTCAGGGCGAAAATGTGCTTTCCGGCGACCGCTTCACCGCCGATCTGAGCGCCGGAACCGGCCGGATGCAGGGGCGCGTGCGTACCATCATCCGGATGGACTGACGCGCGATGGCCGTTCCTGACAGCCACCTTGACGCCCCTTCTGGCGGTCTGCAGGTCAGCGAACTGGAAAAAAGCTATCGCCGCAAGCAGGTGTTGCACGGCATCTCGCTTTCGGTGCAACGCGGCGAGGTGGTGGCGCTTCTGGGCCCGAACGGCTCGGGCAAGACAACCTGTTTCTACTGCATCGCCGGGCTGGTGCCGGCAGATGGCGGCACGGTCTGGATCGACGGTATCGACGTGACCGGCCTGCCGATGTATCGCCGCGCGCGGCTGGGCATCGGCTATCTGCCGCAGGAAATGTCGATCTTTCGCGGCATGTCGGTCGAGGACAATATCCGCGCCATCCTCGAAATCGCAGAGCCTGACCGCGAACGCCGCGCCGCGCGGCTTGAAGAATTGCTCGCCGAGTTCTCGATCACCCGCCTGCGCCGGGCCCCCGCGCTGGCGCTTTCGGGCGGCGAGCGTCGGCGGGTCGAGATCGCGCGCTGTCTGGCGTCGGGGCCCGCCTTCGTGCTGCTTGACGAGCCCTTCGCCGGTGTCGATCCGATCGCGGTTGGCGATATCCGTCACCTCGTCGGCGATCTGAAATCGCGCGGGATCGGCGTGCTGATCACCGACCACAATGTTCGCGAAACGCTTGAGATCGTCGATCGCGCCTATATCCTGCATGAAGGCAGGGTGCTGATGAACGGCACCCCCGAAGAGGTGGTGGCCGATGACGACGTGCGCCGCGTCTATCTGGGCGACAGTTTCCGCTAAGGCCGTAAAATGGCAATGAAGCCGCGCCTGGAGCTGCGCCAGCGGCAGCGCCAGACCCTGGCGCTGACCCCGACGATGCGCAACGCGCTGTCGATTCTGCGCATGCCCCCCGCCGAACTCGAAGAGGCGCTTGATCGCGCGGCGGCGCGCAACCCGTTCCTGCTGCGCCACCCCGACACTACGAACTGGCGCGCCGGGCCCGGTGACGCCCCGGAGAGCGGGGCTGACGCGCTGGAAGCGCCCGAGGCATCGTTCCAGCAATCGCTTTCGCGGCAGATCGGCCTGATGGCCCTCGACGAGGCCGTGGCCACGCTGGCACGGCTGCTGATCGGCGAATTGCGCGAGGACGGGTTTCTCGATGTGCCCCTGACCGAGCTGGCTGCGGCGTGGCAGGTACCGCCGGCGCGTCTGGAAGAGGCCCTAGCCGCCTTGCAGCAATGCGAGCCAGCCGGGGTCGGCGCGCGCGATCTTGCCGAATGCCTGCGCCTGCAACTCGCCGCACAGGGGCTCAGCGCGCAGCAGGCCACCGATACCGTGCGCCATCTCGATCTCTTCGCCCGCGCCGACTGGGCCGCGCTGCAGCGCCGGCTTGGCCTGAGCGTGGCCGAAGCCCGCGCCCGCGCGGCGCTGTTGAGGCGGCTGTCGCCGCGCCCGGTGGCGCCGGCAGACAGCGCCGCGCCAGTGCTGTCTGCGCCCGATCTGGTGGTCCGGCGCGGCGCCGACGGAGCGGTGTCGATCCACCTTGCCCGCGATGACGCGCCCGGCGTGGCGCTCGACGAATCGCTTCTCAGGCGGGCGCGGCAAGACGGATTTGGCGCCGACATGCTGGCCGAGGCGCGCGCGCTCATCGCCGCGCTCGACCAGCGCGGCAAGACGCTGCGCCGAATCGGCGAGTGGCTGGCTCGGCATCAGGCCGGCTTCTTCCTGCACGGGCCGGCGGCGATGCGCCCGGCCACACGCGCCGAACTGGCCGAGACGCTTGAACTGCACCCATCCACCATCGGCCGCGCCATCGCCGGGAAAAGCATCGATGTCGATGGCCGGCTATGGCCGCTTGCCAGCTTCTTTTCCAGCGCGCTGGGCAGTGGCGACGATGCCGTGGCGGCCTTTACCATACAACAACGCATCGCCGCGATGATCGCCCGGGAACCGACCGGGGCGCCGCTGTCGGATGATGCGCTGACCCGTTCGCTGCGCGAGCAGGGCGTTGACATCGCCCGTCGAACTGTCGCCAAATACCGGCTGGGGCTGCGCATACCCAGCTCTGCGGCGCGCCGGCGACAGGCAGCTTCGGCACGCGGCAGCTAGCCCGACCGTGCGGCGGGATTGCGGGTTGCGTGGCGCCAACTGGCCGGATAGTGGCCAGCGAGGAGGCGCAAACAAGAAGGAGACGAAAATGCGCTATCAGATCAGCGGAAAACAGATCGACATCGGCGATGCACTGCAGACGCGTGTGAAGGACGAACTCGGCGCGGTGATGGAAAAATATTCCCAGCGCCCGACCGATGCCCAGATCGTGTTTTCACGCGATGCGCATCTTCATGTTTGCGAGGCCACGGTGCATCTTTCCTCGGGCCTGACGGCACAGGCCCGCGGCCAGGCCAACGAGATATACGCAGCCTTCGACGCCTGCTGCGAGAAGATGGACAAGCAGTTGCGCCGCTACAAGCGCCGGCTGAAAGACCATCACCGCGATCGCGCGACTCCGGTTGAATTCGCCGGCGCTTCCTCCTATATCCTCGACCCCGGAACGGGTGCGGGCAGCGAAGAGGAACCCGACAGCCTGCAGCCGATCATCATCGCCGAGATGGAAATGCGCATCCCGTCGCTTTCCGCCGGCGAGGCCGTGATGCAGATGGAACTGGCGCATGCCAATGTGCTGGTCTTCCGCAACGAGCGGCATGGCGGGTTGAATGTGGTCTACCGCCGCGATGACGGCAACATAGGCTGGATCGACCCGCAGTGAACCGCGCCCCGGAAGGGGCATGAAAGGCGACACAATGCGGCACAGCCCGCAAGGCGCGCATGGGAGCAGTGCATGGAACTCGCCGATCTGTTGAACCCGCAAGCCATCCGCGTGATCGGCAGCATCAAGAGCAAGAAACGACTCTTCCACGAAATCGCCGAGATTGGCGGCGCCAGCTGGGGCATCGATCCGGCGCTGGCATTTGACGCGCTGCAGGAACGCGAAAGCCTGGGCACGACAGGCGTGGGCAATGGTGTCGCCCTGCCCCATGCCCGGATCGACGGGCTTGAGCATGTGTGCGGCGTATTCCTGCGCCTGGAACACACGCTCGATTACGGCTCGGTGGACCGGGCGCCGGTCGATCTGGTTTTCGCGCTGTTTGCCCCGCAGGAAGCCGGCGTCGAGCATCTGACGGCGCTGGCTCTGGTTTCGCGCATGCTGCGCGATTCGGCGCTGTGCAGCAAGCTGCGCGCCAATGGCGATGCCGACAAGCTGTTCACCATCCTCACCGCGCATCCCGATACCAAGGCCGCCTGATATCGGATTCGGTTGATTGCCTGAGTTGGCAGCACGGGCTGCGGCCGCCCGGGTGGGCGCGAAAGCGCCCGCCATGGCCACAGTCACGCCTGCGGCGTGACGGGGCAGGCAGCCATATTGCCAGGGTTCGGAGCCGATCAAACGGTTTTGTTCTGATGCCGACCTTGGTCGCCAGTTGAGCGGAAACGGGCAGGCCGGGCAATACCAATTACCCATCCTGCGACGGAAGCGGCCGGCACAAGCCAATCGCCGCCGCCAGGCTCAGGTGCTCGGCTCGGGCTCCATCCCGCCGCTGTCGTCTTCCGATGGCCGGCGCTTGCGCGTCTTGGGAATCGCCGAGACCGAGGGCAGGCCGCCGCTGGGCTCGTCGTCATCCTCGCGCCCGATCGGCTCGCCCTTCATCACCCGGGTGATTTCGGCGCCGGTCAGGGTTTCGTATTCCAGCAGCCCCTGCGCCAGTCGCTCCAACTCGTCACGATGCTCGGTGAGGATGTGCCTGGCAGTCTCATAGCCCTCATCGATGATTCGCTTCACCCCCTCGTCGATCTTCTTTTGCGTCTCGGGTGAGGCATTCGCCGCGCCCTGATAAGCACCCAGAAAGCTTTGCTGCTCATTGGCGTAATCGATATTGCCAAGCTCGTCGTCAAAGCCGAACTGGGTGACCATGGCGCGCGCGATCCGCGTTACCTGCTGGATATCCGAGGCCGCGCCCGAAGTCACATTCTCCTTGCCGAAGATCAGCTCTTCGGCGACGCGCCCACCCATCGCCATGGCGATCTTGGACTTGAACTTGGTATAGGTCACCGAAAGCTGGTCGCGCTCGGGCAGCGACAGCACCAGGCCCAGCGCCCGCCCGCGCGGAATGATCGTGGCCTTGTGAATCGGGTCATGCTGGGGCACATGCAGCCCAACCACGGCGTGGCCGGCCTCGTGATAGGCGGTGAGCTTCTTCTCATCCTCGGACATCACCATCGAGCGCCGCTCGGCACCCATCATCACCTTGTCCTTGGCATTCTCGAAATCGTCCATGGTCACGAAGCGCCGGTTCCTTCGCGCCGCCATCAGTGCCGCCTCGTTCACCAGATTGGCCAGATCGGCGCCCGAAAAACCGGGCGTGCCGCGGGCGATGATGCGCAGATCCACATTCGGCCCCAGCGGCACCTTGCGCGCATGCACGCCAAGGATCTTCTCGCGGCCCTTGATGTCGGGGTTGGGAACCTGCACCTGCCGGTCAAAGCGCCCGGGGCGCAACAACGCCGGGTCCAGCACATCGGGGCGGTTGGTGGCGGCTATGATAATGATGCCCTCATTGGCCTCGAAACCATCCATCTCGACCAGAAGCTGGTTCAGCGTCTGCTCGCGCTCGTCATTGCCGCCGCCATAGCCCACGCCACGCGACCGGCCCACGGCGTCGATCTCGTCGATGAAGACGATGCAGGGCGCGTTCTTCTTGGCCTGTTCGAACATGTCGCGCACGCGCGACGCGCCGACACCCACGAACATCTCCACGAAATCCGAGCCAGAGATGGTGAAGAAGGGCACGCCCGCCTCGCCGGCAATGGCGCGCGCCAGCAGCGTCTTGCCGGTGCCCGGTGGGCCGACAAGCAGCGCGCCCTTGGGGATCTTGCCACCCAGGCGCGAGAATTTCTGCGGGTTGCGCAGGAATTCAACGATCTCTTCCAGCTCGTCCTTGGCCTCGTCGATACCTGCCACATCCTCAAAAGTGACCCGCCCCTGCTTTTCGGTCAGCAGCTTGGCACGCGACTTGCCGAAACCCATGGCGCCACCGCGCCCGCCGCCCTGCATGCGGTTCATGAAATAGATCCAGATACCGATAAGGAGCAGGAAGGGCAGCCAGACAGTCAGCGCCGACAACAGCCCCGAACGCTCCTGCGGGCGCGCCTCGACCGAGACATCGGCGGCCAGCAGGCGCTCGGTCGGGTTCTCGCCCGAGGGACGGATTGTGGTGTAGGCCTGCCCGGAGCGATCGGTCACGCGCAGCGTCTCGCCGTCGATCACCACGCGGCTGACATCGCCTGCCTCGACACGGGCAAGAAAGTCGGAATAACCGATGCTGCGCCCCGTCTGCGTCCCCTGCCCGTTGTTGAACAGGCTGAACAGGACGATCATCAGAAAGAACAGAACGATCCAGAAGGCGAAGTTTCGCGCGTTGCCCACCTAGGCTCTCCCCATTTCATGGCCGCAATGGGCCTCACCCCCTAAAATAGGGATATGACGGCCGTGTTCAATGCGATTCCGATTCGCGGACCGGCCGGGCGGCGACCGGTCGCACATGCAGTTGCCAGCCATTCGGCCAGCCGGCCTCTGGCGCGGCCACCAAAGCATCGCCGCGCCAGAGCCCGGGCTGGGCCGCCAGCGCCGCGCGCGGCAGGCCGCTTTCGCGCCAGTGGCTGTGCCGGCCCGCCGCCGCGCCACGGCTGAGCAAGGCCAGCCCGCCCTCCCCCAGCGCGCGCATTTCAATCCCCTCGCCGCCCTGCCCGGCAAGCGGCTCGGCACGCCAGCGCCCGTCCCATTCGGCGCCGGCGGGCACCGCCAGCCCCGCCACCGCGCGCGCCTCGCGAAACAGCCGCAGCCCTTCGGGCGCAACGCGCAGCAAACACCCGCCCAGCGCCGCGCCCTTGCCGGCGCGCGCGGCCTCGATGAAACGATGCAGCGCCGCCAGCCGCGTTGGATAAGCGGCCCCGGTCAGGCCGCGCAGGCAATGCACGAACAGCCGGTCGCGGACCTCGGGCGCGAGATCGAACACCGCCGGCGCCAGCAGTACCGTGCCGCGATCATCGCGCGCATGGCGGGCCAGCGCCTCACTGGTCTGCAACTCGAGCGCGGCGCGCGCGCGGCGCATCCGCGCCGCCGTCGCCGCCAGCCCCGCTGCATCCAGCCCCAGTGGCTGCAACGCCGCCAGCGCCTTGCGCGCACGCACCCGCGCAAAGCGCGGCTCGGTATTCGAGCGATCCTCGCTCCAACCGATGCCACGCGCGCGCAGCAATTCGCGCAGCGCCTCGCGCGGGACCGGCAGCAAGGGCCGCAGCCACAGCACGCCCTCGGCGCGCAATACCTCTTCCATCGCGCCCAGACCATCCACACCCGAGCCGCGCGCCAGGCGCATCAACACCGTTTCAGCCTGGTCCTCGAGCGTATGACCCAAAAGCACCGCATGCAGACCCGCCGCGCGCGCCCACTCGCCGATCAGCGCGCGCCGGCCCGCCCGCGCCGCCGCCTGCAGATTGCCGCGCCCGTCATGGCGCCAGTTCAAAATCGCGTGGGGAACACCAAGCTGCGCACACAAGCCGGCCACCGCGCCCAGCTCTGCCGCTGCCTCGGCGCGCAAACCGTGATCCACGCTAACGGCAGAAACGGCCAGCCCGGCCTCGGCCGCCAGCACCAGCAGTGCCGTCGAATCGCCGCCGCCCGACACCGCCACCCCCACCGGCCCCGACGGCAGATGGCGCGCCAGACATTCCCGCAGCGCGGCTGCCGGGTCCGGGCTCTTCATCTTGCCCGAAATACTCTCGGTGGGTGAATTCGGCGCAGCCGAAGAGGGGGGCAGACAGCCCCCCTGCCTCGCCATGCGCTTGTCTTTGCCCGCTTCGCGGCTCAGCGCGAAACCACCGTCACCGAGCGGCGGTTCTGATCCCAGCAGCGCTGCTCGGGGCAGGCCTCGACCGGGCGCTCCTTGCCGTAGCTGACGGTGCGGATGCGGCCCGACTGAACACCCTGGTTCACCAGGAAACGCTGCACCGCATCGGCACGCCGCGCGCCCAGCGCGACGTTGTATTCGCGCGTGCCGCGCTCATCGGCATGGCCCTCGATCAGCACCTGGTATTGCGAATTGCGCTCCAGCCAGGCCGCCTGCGCGCGCAGGATGCTCTGCGCCTCGCCGGTCAGGTCGCTGCTGTCGACGACAAAATGCACCCGATCGCCCACGCGCTGGTTGAAATGCGCAATCGAGGTCGGGTCGCTGGGATCGCCCAGCGCCGTCGTGGCGATGCCGTTATCCGGCCCCGTGCCGTCGGTCATGCCGCCGCGCGGGTTGCTGCAGGCCGCCAATGCCAGCACTGCAGCGAGAAGGGCAGCTGAGGTGAAAAGCTTCATGTCGGTATGTCCTCGTTCATGGTTGCCGGCTGCTTAGCAGAAGCCGTGACGCCGGGGAATCGGGCTCATTGCCTGTCAACGCCAGATCGCGCGGAAGTGAAGCCGCAAGGTCAGGACATCAGCGGCGACCAGGACGGGTCCGACGCCGGGCCGGGCGTCGGGATACGTCGCAGATTGCGCCCGGTGATATCGACCGACATCAGCACCGGGTCACCGCCCGCCGCCTCGCGGGTGAACATGATCACCCGCCCGTTGGGCGCCCAGGTCGGCCCCTCGTCGAGAAACGAGGCAGTGAGCAGACGCTCGTTCGAGCCATCGGTGCGCATTACCCCGATATGAAAGCGCCCGGCATGCGATTTGGTAAAGGCGATCAGATCGCCACGCGGCGACCAGACCGGGGTCGAATAGCGGCCCTGGCCGTGGCTGATGCGTTCCGCACTGCCGCCGCCGGCGGGCATGACATAAAGCTGCGAGGTGCCTTGGCGGTCGCTCTCGAAAACGACGCGGTTGCCATTGGGCGAATAGCTTGGCGCGGTGTCGATGGCGCCGGTTTGGGTGAGCTGGTAGCGACGGCCGCTGTCGAGTTCGAGCATGTAAAGATCGGTCGTTCCGCCAACCGACAGCGAATAGATCACCGAATTGCCATCGGGGGCGAAGCGCGGCGCAAAGGTCATCGTGCCCGGCTGATCGCCGATCACCTGCCGGCGGCGGCTGGCCAGATCCATCAGATAGATGCGCGGAAAGCCGGTCTCGTAGCTGGTGAACAGCACCCGCTCGCCGCTGGGGGAAAAGCGCGGTGCGAAGGAAAGCGCGCTGCCATCGGTGAGGAATTCGACATTCTCGCCGTCCTGATCCATCACAGCCACCTGCTTGCGGCGGTTTTCGCGCGAACCCGATTCGGCGATGAACACCACCCGGCTGTCGAAATAGCCGCTCTCGCCCGTAAGCCGGCTGTAGACCTGGTCCGACACCCGGTGCGCCATGCGCCGCCACAGATCGGTGCGCCCGTCCAGCTGCAGCCCGTCGCCCATCTGCTGGCCCGAACTGACATCGAAAAGCCTGAAGCGCACATTCAGATTCTGCCCCGAAACCTGCACCGCGCCGGTGATCAGCGCCTGGGCGTTGATCGCGCGCCAGTCGGCAAACTGCACCGGGCTCTCAAAACTGGAGATGCGCGCAACATGGGCGCTGGCCGGGATCTCGCGCATCAGGCCGGTGCCGCTGAGATTGGCCGCGATCACCCGGGTGATGCGTGCGCCGTAGTCACCCGCGCCGCTGCCTTCGGCAAGGAAATCGGGGATCGCATAGGGAACGGGTTCGATCACCCCTTCGGTGACCTCGATCCTGAGCGGGCCCGACTGCGCCAGAAGCTGCGACGGGGCGGCGAAGGCCCCGGCCATCAGGCCAAGGAAGGGACGGCGGGCAATCCTGGTCATCTGACACTCATCCTAGCAGGGTTGAAGGTGATTTCGACCTCTTTCCACTGGTCGTAGTATTCCGACGGCAATCCGAAACCATTTCTACCACATTCATTGATCGCGGCGCGACCAACATCGAAGGCGGCGCGCTGGGCCGGCTGGCTGCCGCCAGAAGCCTCGACCAGCTGGATCGATTCGGCAACGGGCCGCGCATCGCGCGTCAACTCGAAACCGATGGTAACCACCACCTGCATCGCCTCGCTCGAAAGCCGGCCCACATTCCAGCAATCCTCTACCGCCAGTCGCAGCATGTCGATATCGGACTGGCTTAGATCACCGCTTCTGGTGTTTGCGTTGCGCGGGCTTGGCGCGGGGGCATCATCGGGCGAGTCAAGCGCGGCGAGCAACGCATCCTCGATGGCGCTTGCGCTGGGGCCGTCCGGCTCGGGCGCGGGCTCCGGTTCGGGCCTTGTCTGGGTCGCCGGTCGTTCCGGCTGGGGCTCGGCGCGCGCGGTCTCGGTTACCGGCGGGGTTGGCGGCCGCTCGGGCCGCCTGACGGGCCGCATGCTAACTTCGGGCGCCGTTGCCGTGCGGCGCGGCGCCTCGGTTTCGCTGATGTCGGTGGCCTCGGTCACCGTCTCGGTGGCGGCGGCCTCGCGTGCGGTGGCCTCCTGCTCGGGCGCAGCCTCTTCGGGGGTGTCGGCGGGCGCGTCATCGGGCACCAGCGCGGCCTGGTCGCGGCGGTCGGTCTGCACCTCGGGGTCGGGTTCTGGCACCGCTTCGGGAGCAACGCGCTCGGCTTGGCGCTGCACTGGGCGCAGGCTGGCATCGGGCGGCGGGGGCGCCTCATCCACCACCGCGGCCTGTGGCCTGTCCGAGGTGCCCTCGTCGGCTTGGGTCGGTGGCGGGGGTGGCTCGGGCGCGTCCTCGGCGGCGGGCGGAGGTGGCGGCGGCGTTTCCGGCTCGGGCGCGGCGGGCGCTTCGGGCGATGGCGCCGGCTGCTCGCGTCGCGGCTCGACCAGCGCGGCGAAATCAGCGGTGCTGATCAGCGCCACCTCGGTCACTTCGGGCCGTCGGTCGGGGCGCGGCACGGTCAGGGAATCAGCCAGAATCACCGCCAGAATCAATCCGGCATGCATTCCCAGCGAAATCTTGATACCCCTGTCCATGAACTCTTTGCTTTCCTCGCCCGTGGCACCTCAGCGCTCGGTGCCGGCCCCCCGGGCCGGCCCGCCGGTGTCGGTCACCAGACCGATGCTGCGAAAACCACCTGAATTGAGCGCGCCCATCACCTGCATCACCCGCTCATAGGGGATGTTGCCATCGGCGCGCAGAAACAGCCGGTCATCGTCGCGTTCGGCAGCCACCGCACGCAGCCGTGGTACCAGATCGTCGGGGGCGACCTCACTTTCCTGGATCAGTACGCGCCCGTCGGCAGTAAGTGTCACGCTCAGCGGCTCCTGCTGCTCGGCTGGCAGCGCGCCCGCTGCCGTGCGCGGCAGCTCGATGGGCACGCCGACGGTAAGCATGGGCGCGGCCACCATGAAGATAATCAGCAACACCAGCATGACATCCACGAAGGGCGTGACGTTGATTTCCGACATGCGCCCGCCCGAGCGTGCGCGCCGGCGGCGTGTGCCGGTTCCGCCCTGCCTTTTCATCAGTTGCGCGCCCATGTCAGCTATCCAGATTGCGCGACAGAAGCGTGCCGAACTCGTCGGCGAACTGCTCGTAGCCCGAAGTGATGGCGTCGCTGTCGTCGCTGAGCTTGTTGTAGAAGATCGTCGCCGGGATTGCCGCCAGCAGCCCCAGCGCCGTGGCCAGCAGCGCCTCGGCGATGCCAGGCGCCACCACCGCCAGGCTGGTCGATTGCATCACGGCGATTTCCTGAAAGGCATGCATGATGCCCCAGACGGTGCCGAACAGCCCGACAAAGGGCGCGGCCGAGCCCACCGAGGCGAGCACCGTCAGGCTGCTGCCCAGAGCGCGCGATTCGCGGTCGATGGCGACATCCATAGAGCGGTCGATGCGCTGCGCCGCGCCGGGTATCAGGCCGCCATCCTGACGATGCGATCGCTGCCACTCGGCCATGCCGGCGACAAAGACACGCTCGGGCCCGGTTGTCGGATTGTTGGCGATGCGCGCATAAAGCGCATCAAGCGGCTCGCCCGACCAGAACAGCGCATCAAAGGCCGCCGCCTCGGCGCGGGCGCGGCGATAGATGATGATCTTCTGGATGATCACGCCCCATGCCCAGATCGAGGCGATGATCAGACCGATCATCACCAGCTTGACCGTCAAGGTGGCGCGAAAGAACAGGGACATCAGCGAAAAATCAATTTCGCTGGCGGCGAGTGCGGTTGTTTCCATACGTCTGCTCGATTCGACTTGGGGCAGCCTTGCGCGGCGCCTCGGTGATTTGCGCTGATTTTAGCCGCTTTCCAAGCCGCACGCCAATGAAACAACGCAAATGTGACGAGCATCCGCCGAATGGCTTCAACCATTCGGCGGATTTCGGCCTCGTCTTTTTCTGCATCGCGCGCCCGGGCACGCGCGCCGGGCTCAGCTTGGCGTGACCCCGCGAATGCGCTCGCTGCGACGGCGCAGAAGCTCGATGGTCACCAGAAGCAGTGTCGAGATCAGCACCATCAGCGTGGCAACCGCCAGAATGGTGGGGCTGATATCCTCGCGGATACCCGACCACATCTCGCGCGGGATGGTGCGCTGCTCGGGCCCGGCGACGAAGAGCACGATGACGATCTCGTCGAATGAGGTGATGAAAGCGAAAAGCGCGCCCGAGATCACGCCGGGCAGGATCAGCGGCATGGTGACCTTGAAGAAGGTGGTGGTGGGTGTGGCGCCAAGGCTGGCTGCCGCCCGCGTCAGCGAGTGATCGAAGCCCACCAGCGTGGCGGTGACCGTGATGATCACAAAGGGCGTGCCCAGCGCGGTATGGGCAAGGATGACGCCCAGATAGGTCTGCGCGATGTTGAGCTGCGAGAAGAAGAAGAACATCCCCGCCGCCGAGATGATCAGCGGCACGATCATCGGCGAGATCAGGAGCGCCATGATAATGCCCTTGAAAGGCATCTCCGAGCGCGACAGCCCCAGCGCCGCCAGCGTGCCCAGCGTGGTGGCCAGCGCGGTGGAGGCGATCCCGATCATGAAGGAATTCTGGATCGATCGCAGCCAACTGGGTGAGGTGAGGAAATCCTGATACCAGCGTATGCTGTAGCCGTCAGGGCTGAAGGTCAGCATTTCGCGCGTGAAGCTGAAATAGGGCTGCGCATTGAAGCTCAGCGGAATCATCACCAGGATCGGCGCCATCAGGAAGAAGAAGATGGCATAGCAGATCACCCGGAAGGTGTAGTACCAGACCTTGTCCTTCGTGGTGGCATAGGCAGGCAGGGCCATCGCGCGCGTCTCCTTACCCGAGTTTCAGGCTGTCGGCGCCGACAAGCCGGTTATAGAGCCAGTAGAGCACCAGAACGCCCACCAGCAGCATCGTGCCCAGCGCGGCGGCAAGCCCCCAGTTGAGCGATTGCTGCATGTGGCGCGCGATCTCGTTCGAAATCATTCGCCCCGACTGCCCGCCGACCAGCGCCGGCGTGATGTAGTAGCCGATGGAGATGATGAAGACGAGAACGCCACCCGCACCGATTCCGGGCAATGTCTGCGGGAAATAGACCCGGCGGAAGGCGGTTGAGGGCGTGGCGCCCATGCTTTTCGCCGCGCGCATGTAACTGGGCGGAATCGTGCGCATTACCGAATAGAGCGGCAGCACCATGAAGGGCAGCAGGATATGCGTCATCGCGACGATGGTGCCGGTCATGTTGTAGATCATCTGCACGCGGTTGGCATCATCCATCAGCCCCAAACCAACCAGGGAGGAGTTGATCACCCCCTGCTGCTGCAACAGCACGATCCAGGCAGATGTTCGCACCAGCAGAGATGTCCAGAACGGCAACAGCACGCAGATCATCAGCAGGCTGGAATAGCGCATGGGCAGGATCGACAGGTAATAGGCGATCGGAAAGCCCAGGACGAAGGTAAGGAAAGTAATCGCGACCGACATCAGGATGGTGCGGATGAAGAGCTGCACATAGATGCGCCGGTTCTCGTCGCGCCGCACGATGCTGCCATCGGCATCGAATTCCCGGTCGAGCGCAGCGACGTAGTAGGCCGAGGTCAGCGGTCGCCCCTCGCGCTTGATGATGCGCCACAGCTCGGGCTGGCCCCAAAGCCGGTGGGAATCAAGGAAGGCCTCGCGATAGGGCGCCTCGAAATTGACGGCCTGGCGAGAGGTGCGCGATATGGCGCCGCGCGCGGCGCTTAGCTCATAGTTCAGGCGCACGGCGAGCGGGCCCATCGCCTGATCGCGGCGCGGGCGCTCGGCATCGGCGACGAAATCGGCGTGCAGGGCGGCAAAGACCGCTTCGCCGGGCACGTCCTGGCCATCCCAGGTTTGCAGCGCTTCCAGCGTGTTGGGCAAAGCGCGAACAACCTGCGGATTGTCGACGCTGCGCCACATCATCTGCGCGATGGGAAAGACGAAGAAGCCCAGGATGAAGACCAGAAGCGGTGTCACCAGCAGGAACGCCGTGATCTTGCGGCGGCGCTGGGCGCGGCGAAGCGCCGATTTCAGCGGCCTGCCATCAGCTGTTCTCAGCCGCCCCGTGGGTTCGACAGACGCGTTTTGATCAAGTGCGCCGGCATCGGCCTGTGCCATGCTTCCATCCCCGTTGAACAGCGCCGGTTTGATTCCGGTCTAGACTATTGGGTGCCGGGGCGCGGCAGTTTCGCGCCCCGGCCCTGGCTGCAATGTTACTGCAGCATCCAGTTGGCGAAGCGCTCGCGCATCTCGTCGCCGTAATCGACCCAGAAATCGTTATCCAGAACGATCGGCGCGAAGTAGTTCTCAGGCGCGGTCGGCATGTGCGGGCCCATATCGATGCCCAGATCGGCATGTTCGCCCACCAGCGCGGCCGAGGAAGCGCGTGCCGGGCCGTAGGAGATGAACTTCGCCTGATCGGCCAGCCGCTGCGTGTCGGTCGCCCAGTACAGGTAGTCCATCACGGCATCGAGGTTGTTACCGTCAGCCGGCACGACCCAGCCATCCCATTCGACGACCTGGCCATCCCAGATGATCTCGAAGGGCTGGCCTTCGACCTCGATCGCATCGAACATCCGACCGTTGTAACCGGTGGCAAAGGCTACCTCGCCATCGGCCAGCAACTGCGGCGCCTGGGCGCCTTCGGTCCAGAAGATGATGTGATCACGGATTTCGTCGAGCTTGGCGAAGGCACGGTCCACACCTTCGGGCGTGCGCAGCAGGTCATAGATGTCGTCCGGGTCCACGCCATCGGCATAGAGCGCCCATTCCATGTTGGTGCCGGGGCGATCCTGCAGCGCGCGCCGGCCCGGGAAGTTCTCGACATCGAACAGATCGGCGATCGACGAGGGCTGGTTGTCTTCCGGGAAGGCATCGGGGCGATAGGTCAGCACCGTCGAATACACGATCTGCGGGATGAAGCACTCACCCAGCGAGCCGGGCAGGAAGTCTTCGCTCGCCGGCGTGCCATCGGGCGCAGCCGCCAGCATGGCGTCATGGTCGATCTGCATGATGATGCCTTCGTCGCAGGCAAGCTGCGCGTCCGAGGGCAGCATGTCCACCAGATCCCAGGTGACATTGCCTGCCTGGGACTGCGCACGCAGACCGGCCAGCGCGTTGGCCGAACCATCGTCGTTGATGATGGTCACATGCGGGTTCAGCTCCATATAGGGCTCGTGATAGGCGCGAACCTGGCTGGCGGTATAGGCGCCACCCCACGAAACGATGGTCAGCGATACCGGGTCCTGGGCCTGCGCCGCACCCATCGCGAGCAGGCTGACGGCAGCGGATGCGCCGGCGAGTTTGATCTTGAATGTCATTGATTGACCTCCTTGGTTGGTTTCCTTGTTGCCGGGCTTGCCCCGGCACGCTTGGCAGACGCGCCACCTTGCAGCGGCGCGCGAATTCATGATCACGCGGGCATGTCCAGCGCGCGGCAATCCTTCGGCATCCAGCCGATCTCGATCACCGAGCCGGGCTTGTGGCGCACCTGATCGGGCGCGTTGCGCGACTTCATGATGAAGTTCTCGTTCCCGGCGACCTTCAGCCGCGTGCGGAAGACATCACCCATATAGATGAATTCCATCACCTCGGCCTTGACCGTGTGGGCATCTTCATGCAGCCGGTCCTTGTTGGATTCGACCCGTTCGGGGCGGATCGAGACGCGCGTGCGCTCGCCCGCCCTCGTCACGTTGACCGGGCGCGCATCGATCACCTCGCCGGTGTCAAGCTCGACCAGAGCGGTGTCGCCCTTGATCTCCTTGACCACGCCGTCAAGCGTGTTGTTCTCGCCGATGAACTGGGCCACGAAGCTGTTCTGCGGCTCTTCATACAGCACATCGGGCGGGGCAAGCTGCTGAATGCGCCCGTCATCGAAAACGGCAACATTGTCCGACATGGTCAGCGCTTCGGTCTGGTCATGGGTGACATAGACCGTTGTGATGCCGAGGCTGTGCGCAAGATGCGTGATCTCGAACTGCATGTGCTCGCGCAACTGCTTGTCGAGCGCGCCCAACGGCTCGTCCATCAGCACCACCTCGGGCTCGAACACCAGAGCGCGCGCCAGCGCGATACGCTGCTGCTGGCCACCCGAAAGCTGCGCCGGGCGACGATTGGCGAAGGCGCCCATCTGCACCATGTCGAGCGCGCGCTTGATCTTCTGCTCGCGCACGGATTTGCCCATGCCGCGTACTTCCAGCGGGAACGAAAGGTTTTCGCCCACCGTCATGTGCGGAAAAAGCGCGTAATTCTGAAAGACCATGCCGATGCCGCGCTTGTGCGGCGGGATGTTGTTGATCGGCTTTCGATCGAGCAGAATCTCGCCATGCGTCGCCGTCTCGAACCCCGCCAGCATCATCAGGCAGGTGGTCTTTCCTGAACCCGACGGGCCCAGCATGGTGAGGAATTCGCCCTTGGCGATACTCAGGTTCAGATCCTTGACGACCAGCGTTTCGCCGTCATAGCTCTTCTGCACCCTGTCGAATACAACAAACCCGTCCGTGCCGCTGTCTGACACTGGCAACTCTCCCTGTTGTGCCGGCATTTGCGCCTTGTTTCCCCAAGTTAAACCTACTCGGGGCCGGTTTTGCAACAGGTTAATTCTCAGGGATCATGAAACAACCGGAAACGCATCGGTTGAACTGCGAATTCGGCGCACTACAGGAAATATGGCCATTTGCGCCCCGATTCGCGCCAAAATCTTCCCGCGCCGCCATGCGCCATCAGGGCACAAGGCCCCGATTGGCGAAAACACATGATGGCCTGACAGGGTCCGGCAACAAGGAAAATTTGGTGCGGTCGAGAAGACTCGAACTTCCACGGGTTTTACCCCACAGCGACCTCAACGCTGCGCGTCTACCAATTCCGCCACGACCGCACGAATTGGTGGCCCGCTCTTAGCGGCTCGGCTGGACCTTGTGAAGAGGAAAATGTGCATCGCCGCGCGGTTGCACGCGGGGTTGCGCGCGCCACAGGATCAGTGCCAGCAGCCCCATCACCAGCGCGCCCGCCGCGAAGCCCGCCCAGCTGTCGCCGCCGAACAGCACCGCATTCATGCGCCGGTTCGGCAGCAGCGTGAAAAGCCCCGCCACGCCCATCGACCAGATGTAAAGCTGGGTCATGGTGCGGCCATGCGTGACCATCTCCTTTGCCCGGACGGCGCGAATCGCACGCCACAGCATGAAACCCACCAGGAAGGGCAGCGCGTGAATCGGCGAAAGTGGGCCAATCAGGCGGATCTCGAAGATCCCCAGCGCGGTGACGGCACTCACCGCCATCGCCGTCACCCACAGATAGCCGGCCAGTTTGTGCAGCCAGTCGCGCCGCCGGCGCAAGATCGCCACCGGGCCAATGAAGAATGCCAGCAGCGATGCCCATGTGTGAATCTGGATCAAGAGGCCGGAACCCGTTATCGGCTCGAAACTCATCGATGTCTCCGTCTTGCGGTGTCGTGTTTCTGGCGTGGCGCCGTGGCGCGTGCTAGGCCCATGCCGAATGCGCCGCGCCCGGTCGAGCGCGGCTTCGCGAATGACGGAGGCAGTTCGTGGAAGGCTCTGGCCCGCCATCGGCGATGCGCGAGTTGCGCCGGCATCTGGGCGCCCCCTTCGTGCTGGCCACGCAGGCCGGCGTGGCGCTGGTGCTGGGGCTGTCGGGCCCGTTCGGCACCTTCGAGTCGCTGCAAGCCGCGTTGCGCTTTCCCTATTGGGCCGGGGTGGTTTTCGGCACCTATGCACTCGGCGCCCTGATCACGCTTGTGGTGATCGAAAGGCTGGACCGCGACGGCGCGCATGTCGCCTTGCGTGTGCTGCGCGGCGGTTTCCTGATCGGGCTGGCGGCGGGGGTATTCCTCGCGCTGTGGAACCTGCCTTTCTTTGGCTGGCAGGGGTTGGGGGCGCAGATTGCGGGCTCCAGCCTGTTTGGGGCATTCGTCGTGTCCTGGGTGGTATTGTCGCTGCGGGCAATGCTCGTTCACCATCCCGACAGCGGCCACCCAATCGAAACCCCGCCCGCCCCGCCCATCCTCAGACGCCTGCCGCTGGAAAAGCGCGGCACGCTGGTCGCGCTGTCGGCGACCGATCATTATGTCGAGGTTATCACCGACAAAGGCCGCGAACTGCTGCTCATGCGCCTGGCCGATGCCATCAAGGAAACTGCGCCCGCGCGCGGATTGCAGGTGCATCGCTCGCACTGGGTGGCGCTCGAACAGGTGCGCGGCGCGCGCCGGCGCGGCGACGGGGCGCTTCTCGACATGGGCGACGGGCTGGAAATACCAGTCAGCAGGCGCCATATGGGCGCCATCCGCGCGGCAGGGCTGATGCCGCTCAAGAAAGGCTCGCAACAAGGCTGACGCAATGCCCGAATGGCGCCATCTTCCCGGCCTGTCCGATTACGGCGAAACGCTGCGCGCCATGGAAGCGCGCGCCGCGGCCATCGCCGCCGGCGAGGCCGACGAGGCGGTGTGGCTGCTCGAACACCCGCCGCTCTATACCGCCGGCACCTCGGCCCGCGCGCAGGATCTGACCGATCCGGGGCGATTTCCGGTGCATGCGGCAGGGCGCGGCGGGCAATACACCTATCACGGGCCGGGCCAGCGCGTGGCCTATGTCATGCTCGATCTCAACCGCCGCGGGCGCGATGTGCGCCGCTTCGTCACCGCACTCGAAGACTGGGTGATCGCCACGCTGGCCGAGTTTAACGTCACCGGCGAGCGCAGAGCCGGGCGCGTGGGCGTCTGGGTGGCCCGGCCCGAAAAGCCCCCCCTGCCCGATGGCACCCCGCGCGAGGACAAGATCGCCGCCATCGGCATCAGGCTGCGCCGATGGGTCAGCTTTCACGGCATCTCCATCAATGTCGAACCCGATCTGGGCCATTTCGACGGCATCGTGCCCTGCGGAGTAACCGGCCATGGCGTGACCAGCCTGGTCGATCTGGGCCTGCCGGTAACGATGGACGATCTGGATGCGGCATTGCGTCGCAGCTTCGATGTGGCGCTGGCGCAACGGTTGGGCGGATAAACGCAAGCGTGCCAGAATACCTGCAGGTCAAGCCGCGCATGGGGCTATCGTCGCGCGGTTGCACTGATGCAACCAGCCAAGCGAGTTCCCATGAAATACGGTTCCTCGTTTGCACCCGCCGCGCGTGCAAAATTTGCCGCTGTCGCGCTTCTTGCCTGCCTTGCGGCCACGGCCGCCACGGCCGCCACGGCCGAGCAAAACCTCTACAAGGACGACTGGTCGTTCAATTTCTTCAATGATTCAAGCCATGCCGTGACCGAATTCCGCACCACCGAGATGAGCGGGCAGTTCGGGCACAACTGGCTGATCACACCGATGGATTCAGGGCATGGGATGACGATGGAATTCACCGATCCGCTGGACGGCCGATGCGATGTGATGACGCGCGTGGTGTTTATCGACGGCGCGGTCTTCGACAGAGTGATCAACTACTGCGGCACCGCGATCGTGCGCGCCACCGAAGAATGGCTGTTTTTCGAGTGACGTGACACCTGGCGCCTGCGGCTGACCGATCGGCCGCAGGCGCCACGCCGCGCAGCGAAAAGCCGTCGCGCGCCTTGATGTGGATCAATTTTTTCATGCAAGCGTCATCAGGGGCGTTGCCCACCCGCGCCGCGCACACTAGAAAAGGCGCGGGTCTGCCCGGAAGCCGCATCGCATGCGCGTGATTCCGGCGCGACAAGAACGGAACGCAAAGTTCGTCAAGGGAACGGGAGCAACGCATGGCCAACGCAGCCGCCCACGGGCATGAAGACAAGCGCGGGTTCTTCACGCGCTGGTTCATGTCCACCAACCACAAGGATATCGGCATCCTCTACCTCGTCACGTCGGGGATTGTCGGTTTCGTCGCGGTGGCCTTCACCGTTTACATGCGCATGGAATTGCAGGACCCGGGCGTGCAGTACATGTGCGCGGAGGGGGCGCGGCTTTTCTCGGGCGGCACCGAATGCGAATCGCCGAACGGCCATCTGTGGAACGTGCTGGTCACCGCGCATGGCATCCTGATGATGTTCTTCGTGGTCATCCCGGCGCTTTTCGGGGGCTTCGGCAACTATTTCATGCCGCTGCATATCGGCGCGCCGGACATGGCCTTTCCGCGGCTCAACAACCTGTCCTACTGGCTCTATGTCGCGGGCTCCACGCTGGCGGTCTGCTCTTTGTTCGCCCCCGGCGGCGGTGGTGATCTGGGCACCGGCATCGGTGTGGGCTGGGTGCTCTACCCGCCGCTCTCGACGACCTATGAAGCCGGCTTCGCGATGGATCTGGCGATCTTTGCGGTGCATGTCTCGGGCGCCTCGTCGATCCTCGGCGCCATCAACATCATCACCACCTTCCTGAACATGCGCGCGCCCGGCATGACGCTGTTCAAGGTGCCGCTCTTCGCGTGGTCGGTGTTCATCACCGCCTGGATGATCCTGCTGGCGCTGCCGGTGCTGGCCGGGGCCATCACCATGCTGC
>JAFIEG010000157.1 GCA_020832665.1 Pararhodobacter sp.
CCATCGGCCCCTCCGTCACGGCGGGCACCGAAGGCCTCTCCCCCGGCTCACAACCCGCCGCGCGAAGCCGCGCCACCCTCTACCTCGGCTGGTCGTGAGGGGAGGGGATCGACACGTTCGGCGCATCGCGGACGGTCGATCGGATCACGGCTACGCCAGGGCAGCATCGTGGAGGCAGCTGTTGGGGATCGAATGCGAGCTTCCCTAAGATTGTCGGGCGGGCCCGTTGAATTGTGACCCAAGATCCGTTCTAATGGCGCCATGCTCCATGACCTTTCAAGAACCGACCAAGAACTCTCATTGCTGCGAATCTTAGTGACGAACGCTAGGAGTACGGTAGGTGTGAACACTTGGGACGGCCGTGTCGAAGCGGTCAGCATCGCAGCCGATACCCTGAGCGGGCCAGGAACTGAGCGATGAGATCGTCGCTGCTTCTCACGGAGTACCAGCAGCAGGCGCAACGCACCGATCTACGTCGCGTTGATAACCCCGACATCACTTTCCCACTCCTAGGTCTATTCGGAGAGACGGGCAGCCTGTTGAGCGAGGTGAAGAAGAAGCAAAGGGACCAAGTCGCGTATATCGGTTACGAAGACTCGGTGCTCGAGGAATTGGGTGACGTACTCTGGTATCTTGCAGCAGTGTCGTCTCGCGCCAATCTCGGGCTCGATGAATTAGCCGTGAACCTTGACAAGAGTTTAGGAGACTGGCAGTCGGCGAGGGCGCCTGATCTTTGCTTCGATGCACTTCAGGCCCATGCCTTTGGCATTGCTGCCACGCCCTCCCCAGCCTTTGAGCGACGGCTCGTCGCCCTCGCAGGCGAAGTCGGTCTCTTGATGACCGATCACTATGCCGGACGTTTGGAGCGCAACCGATCGACCCTAAAGGGTCGGTTGATTGCAGTTCTGCGCGCGCTTCGAGACGCGACGCACGAAGCGGGGCTCACTCTTGAAGCCGCAGCCAATGCTAATTTGGAGAAGATCTTTGATCGCTGGCCGGCCGAGCGGCACCACCCGTCGCTGTTCGACGAGGCGTTTCCGCAAAACGAGCAACTTCCACGCCACTTCATAATTGACATCGAAGAAATCGAGGTCGAAGGGCGGACTATGGCGCGGCTGTCCCGTAACGGCACGCCCCTCGGAGATCCCTTAACTGACAATCGGGAAGACGATGATGATTACCGCTTTCATGACGTATTCCATCTATCGTTTGCGGCGCATCTGGGCTGGTCGCCAACGCTTCGTCGGCTTTTAAAGATAAAACGAAAGAGCAACCCAAAGACTGATGAGGTCCAGGACGGTGCACGCGCTGTCCTAATTGAAGAAGGTATAGCGACTTGGATATTCAATCATGCTCAAAGACTTGAATTCTTTGAGGGCATTGACGCACTTGACTATGGGCTGCTCAAATCCGTGCGTAATTTCGTCGTCGGCTACGAAGTCGAACAATGCCCATTGTGGTTATGGGAGGAGGCAATTCTGGCTGGATACAAGATTTTCCGTGAGGTCCGCACACATAGGGGCGGCCGAGTTGGCATAGATCTGACAAAGCGCTGCATCTGGTTTGAAGCGCCATGAACGCGCGAGCAAAGTCCTTTACCGACGCGCTAAGCTCAGTTCAACTCGACAATGTCTTTAATCCCTACGTCGATCATTGCGTTCTGCACGATCGGCCAGATGCCGCAGCCCGCCGTCGTCAGAACCTCGAGTTAAGCCTTTCAACCGCCGTAGATCTCAAGGTTCGGACAATCTGGATTGCCCGTGATCTTGGGTATCGCGGTGGGCGGCGCACTGGCTTGGCACTGACCGATGAAATGCATCTTGAAGCTTACAGCGCGCTGTTTCGTGGTCTACCCGTTGAGAAGGCAACGAAGGGCCCGGCGGTGGGTGAACGTACAGCAAAAGTGATCTGGCAGATGCTCGCACGGATCGGCGAGCCTGTCTTTCTTTGGAATGTTTTTCCGCTGCATCCGCATGAACCAGACGATCCGATGTCGAATCGGTCCCATACTGCCCGCGAACGGGAGGCATGCCGCGAGTTTTTTCACGAGATCATCAATCTCTTGCAGCCAGAGAAGGTGGTTGCAATTGGCGGCGATGCCCATCGCGCGGTCGAGAGTTTCAGCATGAACTGTATTCAGGTCCGACACCCAAGCTACGGCGGCCAGAATATCTTCATCCAGCAGGTCGAAGCGGCCTACGGGTTGGGATCAGCAAAGACACACGACCTGTTTTCGTCGCCCGTTTCCTGACCGGGATTTCTGAGCTTCCCCCCGAAAATCGGACAGTGACGGAAGCTGCGATCTGAAGTCTGCTGGTCTCCAAGAACGAGGAGATCAGAACATGTCGAAACGCAGGAACCACGACGCGGCATTCAAGGCGCGGGTGGCGTTGGAAGCCGTGAAGGGGGAGCGCACGGTGTCGGAACTGGCGGTCGCGTATGGGGTCCATCCGACTATGATCCATCAATGGAAGCGGTCGCTCCTGGAAGGCGCGGCGGGCATCTTCGAGCGTGGCGGCAAGGTCGCGGCCGGCTCGGAGATCGGTGAAGACACCGTCCGTGATCTGCATGCCAAGATCGGGGAGATGGCGGTCGCCAACGATTTTTTGTCACGAAAGCTCAAGCCCTGGATCGGCAAGTGAGGCGCGGCATGATCGAACGCCCACATCCCAAGCTGTCGGTCGGAGCGCAATGCCGCCTGCTGTCGATCTCGCGGTCGTCGTTCTACTACGAACCGCAGGGCGAGACGGCGATGAACCTCGACCTCATGCTGTTGATCGACAAGCAGTTCCTCGAAACCCCGTTCTACGGGGTCCGGCAGATGACCTGGCACCTGCAGAACGAGGGCCATGCCGTGAACGAGAAACGCATCCGGCGGCTGATGCGCCTTATGCGGTTGATGCCGATCTACCAGAAGCCCGACACCAGCAGGCCCGCGAAGGGGCACAAGACCCACCCCTACCTGCTGGGCGGGCTGCGGGTGGAGCGGCCCAACCAGGTCTGGTGCGCCGACATTACCTACCTGCCGATGCGAAAGGGCTTCCTCTATCTGGTCGCCGTCATGGACTGGTTCACCCGGAAGGTGCTGGCCTGGCGCATCTCGAACACGCTGGAGGCCGACTTCTGCGTCGAGGCGCTGAACGAGGCCATCCAAAAGTTCGGCCCGCCCGAGATCATGAACACGGATCAGGGTAGCCAGTTCACGTCCTTCG
>JAFIEG010000149.1 GCA_020832665.1 Pararhodobacter sp.
TGGTCCGGGGCATGCTCACCTTGGGGTTTTAAATTAATGCGTAATGTTATCTGTTTTGGGGGGGGGGGTTGTTCGCGCGCGCCGACGGGCTGATCGAGGGCATGCGCCCGGGCGTGATGGAAAGGCTGGGGCTGGGCCCCGATGAATGCCGCGCGCTCAACCCGAAGCTGGTCTATGGGCGCATGACCGGCTGGGGCCAGTCCGGGCCGCGCGCGCTGCAGGCCGGGCATGACCTCAATTATGTCGCGCTGTCGGGGGCGCTCTGGTATGCCTCGCCCCCCGGCCAGCCGCCCTTTTCGCCGCCCACCATGCTGGGCGATATCGGCGGCGGCGCGCTCTATCTGGTTGCCGGCTTGCTGGCCGGGCTGTTGCGCGCCGGGCGCACGGGCCAGGGCGCGGTGGTCGATGCCGCCATTACCGACGGCTCGGCGCATATGATGGCGCTGATCATGTCGATGGTGCCGGCGGGGCTGTTTGTCGAGCCGCGCGGGCAGAGCATGCTGGACGGGCCGCACTGGTCGCGCTGTTATGTCTGCGCCGATGGGGGCTATGTGTCGGTGCAATGCCTGGAGGCCAAGTTCTATGCCGAATTCCTGGCCCTGATGGGGCTGGAGGATGATCCCGATTTCGCCCGCCAGCATGACCCGAAGCTGTGGCAGGGCTGTGCCGAGCGGCTGGCGGCGCTGTTCGTGGGCAAGCCGCGCGAGCACTGGGCGGCGCATTTCGCTGGCTCGGATGCCTGCGTGGCGCCGGTGCTCAGCCCCTTCGAGGCGGCGCGCGATGCGCATATGGCCGCGCGCGGGGTCTGGGTGACGGAACAGGATGTGCTGCAACCGGCCCCCGCGCCGCGCTTCGATGGCGCCACCGCGGCGCCCGGCGCGATCCCGCTGCGCAATGAGCACCGCGCCGAGATACTGGCCGAGTTGGGGCGCGGGTAAGGGGCCAAGGCCCGCCTTTTAAAGCATGTCGCGAAAAAGTGGGAACCGGTTTTTCGCTTCTCGGACATGCGAAAACAAAGGATTATGGCGTGTCAGGCGAATTCGATTGAGCGCGACACGCCATAGCTTTGCCTTCCGGGAAACCGAACGGCTCGAAAGCCTCGGGCGCGCGTTTGTGTGGGTTGGCCCTTCGCGGCGCTGTCCGTGTCATCGGCGTTTCATGCCGGCCCGGATGTAAAGCCCGAACGGCTGTGGCGTGTTCCCGCCCGTGCTGACGGCCACCCGGGACGAGTACGACAGATTGCAGTCAGGATGGGCAATATTGCCCATCCTACCCCCTCTCGGGCAGCGCCAGGTTCAACGTTATGGCGATCGCCGCTGCCGGCACCAGCCCGGTGGACAGCAGCACGCGCGCCAGTTCCGGCAGTTGCTGCAGCGCCGCCGGCTCTTGCTGCAACCCCAGCCCGACCGACAGCGCCAGGCCCAGGATCGTCATGTTGCGCCGGCTCCACGCCACATCGCCCAGAAGCCGGATGCCGGCGGCGCAGACCAAGCCGAACATTACCATCACCGCGCCGCCCAGCACCTCGATGGGCAGGCTGGCCACCACCGCGCCGGCCTTGGGCACCAGCCCGCACAGCACCAGAAACAGCGCCCCCAGCGCGGTAACGTAACGGCTCATCACCCCGGTAATGGCGATGAGCCCGACATTCTGGCTGAACGAGGTGCTGGGCAGCCCGCCGAATGCCCCGGCCAAGAGCGTGGCAAAGCCGTTTCCATAGGTGACGCCGGCCACCTCGCGGTCGGTGGGCAGGCGGTCGGCGCCGGCCTTGGTGACGCCCGAGACATCGCCCACGGTTTCCACTGCCGAGACCATCGCCATCAGGCAAAAGCCGATAATCGCGGCGATCTGGAACTCGACGCCAAAGCGCAGCGGCACCGGCGCCGCCAGCCAGCCCGCCTGCGCCACCGGGGCAAAGCTTACCTGACCCAGCGCCAGCGCGTAGAGCCAGCCCGCGATCAGCCCGATCAGCACCGCCGCCAGAGACCAGACGCCGCGCCCGGCAAAGCTGAAAACCAGCGTGACGGCGATCACCACCAGCGCCATCGACCAGCTTCGCCAGCCACCATAGCCCGGCGTGCCCGCCAGCGCCGAGCCGCCGGCGGCATACTGGATGCCCACGGGCAAGAGCGTGAGCCCGATCATCAGCACCACCGTGCCGCTGACCAGCGGCGGAAAGGCAAAGCGGATGCGCCCGATCACCGCGCCCAGCGCGACATGGAACAGCCCGCCGGCGAGCACGCCGCCGGTGAGAACCGCCATCGCTTCGACCCCCTTGCCGGCCACCAGCGGCACCATGATGGGGATGAAGGCGAATGAGGTGCCGTGCACGATGGGCAGCCGCGCACCCACCGGCCCGGCACCGAGGCTTTGCAAGAGCGTGGCGATGCCGGCAAACAGCATCGAGACCTGGATGAGATAGGTCATCTCGGGCAGGCCCGCCGCCTCGCGCGCCGATCCGGGGCCAAGGCCCGCGGCACTGGCCACGATCACCGCCACCGCGACATTCGAGGCAAACATCGCCAGCACATGCTGGATGCCTAGCGCCGCCGCCGGCAGGACGGGCGGCATGTAATTCGGATCGCGCAGCTGTTCGGATGTGCCGAGGCTTGCGGGCATCTGGTATTCCCCTTGGGCGCGGATCAACCCTCGGCGATGATCCATGGTTCTGCAAGCCGGTGCTCGAACAGGTTGGGGCTGTCGCCGATACGGTCGATCACGGCAAAAAGCCCCGGCGTGGCCAGCGGTGCAAGCACCCCGTGCCAGGTGCCGCGGCGAAAATTCACCCCCTGCGCGCCATTGGTGATGAATGCCAGCGGCCGGCCCGGCACGCCGCCGGCATCGGGGGCGACGATGACCAGAAAGGGCTGGGCGTGCATGGGGATGAAGGCCTGGCTGCCCTCGGGGTGGCGCTCAAGCAGCGCAAGCTCATAGGGCAAGGCGCGGGGTTCGGCCAGAAAGAGCGAGATGCCGGCGCGGCCCGGTGGCGCGGTCTCGGCGCCGAAATCGAGTGCGGCGCGGTCATGCCAGCGCCCGCACAGCCCCTCATTGATGATCTTGTCGGGCTGGCCCGTGGCCTCGAGCACCTCGCCGAAGGGGGCGAAGGCATCGGCGGTGAGAGGCGCGGGGTGGATGGTTTGCATGATCTCGGGCCGTGATTCGTGGTGGCGAGGCGGGGGGGGGGGGGGGGCCCCCCCCCCCCCCCCCC
>JAFIEG010000057.1 GCA_020832665.1 Pararhodobacter sp.
GGTGGGTGGCCATCGCCGTGGTGATTTTGGCGCTGTTCTCGGCGGTGCTCCCCGCCGCCGGCAGCGCGCCCACCGGCGCGCTGGGTGCCGACCGGCTGTCGGTCAGCGTGGCCAGCCTGACCAGCCTGGCGGTCTATCTGGTGCCGCTGGTGGCGCTGTTGATGTCTTTTGATGCCGTCGCCGGCGAGGTCGAGCGCGGCACGCTGTCGCTGGCGCTGACCTATCCAATCAGCCGCGGCGAGATCCTGCTGGGCAAGTTCGTGGCGCATATGGTGACGTTGGCGCTGGCGGTGGCGGTGGGCTACGGCATCGCCGCCGGGGCCGCCATCTGGGCCGATCCGCGCGCCGCCGCCGGGCTGCCGGCGCTGGTGCGGCTGTTCTGGACATCGCTTCTGCTGGGCGCGGCCTTCATCGCCATCGGCTATGCGCTCTCGGCCATCGCCAGGCGCCCGGGCGCGGCGGCGGGGCTGGCGATCGGGCTGTGGCTGGTTATGATCGTGCTTTACGATCTGGGCCTGCTTGCCGCCGTGGTCGCGGATGATGGCGGGCGCTTCACCACCGAAATTTTTCCCTGGCTGCTGGTCGGCAACCCGGCCGATGCCTTCCGGCTTTACAATCTCGCCGCCTCCGAGGCCACCGCTGCCGCTGCCGGCATCGGCGCCGCCGCGCGCACCATCCCGCAATGGCAGCCGCTGGTGTCGATCCTGCTCTGGCCGGTGCTGGCGCTGGGGCTGGCCAATCTCGCTTTCCGAAAGGTCACACCATGATCCGCCTGTCGCTTCTCGCTCTGCCGCTCGCGGCGCTGACGCTGCTGCCCGGCTGCCGCGAGGAAACCGCCGCGCTGCCCGAACCCGTCGCCATGACCGAAGAGGCGGTGGGCCATTACTGCCAGATGCATCTGCTGGAACATGCCGGGCCCAAGGCGCAGGTGCATCTTGATGGCAACCCCTATCCGCTCTTCTTCAGCCAGGTGCGCGATGCCATCGCCTATCAGCGCATGCCCGAGCAGAGCCATTTCATCGCCGCGATTTATGTCTCCGACATGGGCGCCGAGGGCGCCACCTGGCAAGACCCCGGCGCCATGAACTGGATCGAGGCGGGGCAGGCGCATTACGTCGTCGGTGCTGCCATCGAGGGCGGCATGGGCGCGCCCGAACTGGTCCCCTTTGCCGAGCGCGAACGCGCCGAGAGCTTCGCCGCCGAGCATGGCGGGCAGGTGCTGGCGCTGGCCGAGATCGGTGATGGCGAGGTGCTGGCGCCGGTCGAGTTCGAGGGCGATATCGGCGCCGATGACGATGATGAGGGCGATTTCGAAGAGCGCCTGCGCGCGCTTTCCGGTCAGTCTGGGGGATGAAGATGACTTTCGCGAACCGCCGCCGCTTTCTGACCATCGCCGCTGCCGCCGCCGGCATGGCGGCGCTGCCCGCCATGCCGGGCAGGGCAGGCGTGCAACCGCTGCATCAATGGCGCGGCGTGGCGCTGGGCGCCGATGCCTCGATCACGCTGGCGCATCCGCGCGCCGAGGCGATCATCACCCGCGCCCTGGCCGAGATTGCCCGGCTTGAGGGCATCTTCAGCCTGCACCGCGCCGATTCCGCGCTGGCGCGGCTCAACGCCGACGGCCAGCTGGCGGCACCGCCCTTCGAGCTGCTGGAATGCCTGTCGCTTTGTGCCACGGTGCATCGCGCCAGCTTTGGCGCGTTTGACCCCACGGTGCAGCCGCTGTGGGCGCTGCATGCCGAAAGCCATGCGCGCGGGCACGCGCCGGGCGAGGAGGAAATAGCCGCGCGCATGGGGCGCATCGGCTGGCAGCGGGTGCGCTTCGACACCGGCGCCATCGCCTTTGCCCGGCCGGGCATGGCGCTCACGCTCAACGGCGTGGCGCAGGGGCTGATCGCCGACAAGGTGGCCGATCTGCTGGCCGATGAGGGCTTGAGCGATGTGCTGGTCAATACCGGCGAATTTCGCGCGCTGGGCGGGCATCCGCATGGTGGCGACTGGCCGGTCACGCTGGCCGATGGCAACCCTCAGCCCGGGCGCGTGGCGCTGCGCGAGCGCGCGCTGGCCAGTTCCGGCGCGCTGGGCACCACCTTCGATACCGAGGGCCGCTTTGGCCATATACTCGACCCGCGCACGGGCCGTCCGGCCGTGCCGCGCTGGCGGCTGGTCAGTGTTACCGCGCCACGCGCCGGGCTGGCCGATGCGCTGTCAACGGCGGCCTGCCTGATGGATCGCGAGGGCATCGCGGGGCTGATGGCGGCCTTCCCCTCGGCGCGGCTGGAAGGGCTGACGGCGCATGAGCCCGCGGCGGTGCGGGGCTGAGGCCAGTCCCGGCTGCTGGCAGCGCCCGAACAGGGCTTGCCAACCGTAGGATGGGTAATATTGCCCATCCCGTTGATCCGGCGCTCGCGCAGCGATCAACCTGATCCGGCTTGGCGCCGTACCGCATCCGCGGCCAAAACCAAACCGACCCCGCCAATTGGCGAGGCCGGCTGGCGGCGCGAGGCCGCGGGAGGGATCGTCTTGCATCCCGGCCGAGGCAAGACCGGGGTGGAGGCGTGCAGCCCAGGCTCAGCCCTCGAGCATGGACATGATGCGCTCGGTCAACTCGGCATCGGTCTGCGCCTGCTGCAAGATGGCGACATACTGGTCAAGCGTGATGCCCGGCGTGTCTTCGATGGCGTTGGCCATCGCCTCATTGGCTTCTTCGATCACCGCCTCGCGCGCGGAATCGCTTTCCGCCTGCGCCAGCGTCTCGCTGTATTCGCGCTCAAGCGTATCGACGGCCTGCAGCGCGGCGACGAAGGACTGGAGTTGCTCATCGTCGAGGGTTACCGCCGCGGGTTGTTCGGCGATCGCGGTGCCGGCAAGCGGCGCGCCGATGGCCAGCATGGTGGCTGCCAGCGCGGGGGCGATATGTTTGCGCAGATTCATGAAGGTCTCCTATGGTTTGCGTCCTGCCCCGCGCACGGAACTTGCCGCTGCGGGTTGGCTCCAACCTGTGGGCGCGAAGGGGGCGATGCAAGCAGCACCGGCGCAGGTTCGCTTGGCGGATTGCCGCTTGGCGCGCGGAAATCGCATTGACGGGCCCGGACACGCTGCTGGCAAGCGGCGGCATATGCGCGTTCCGTTGCGATCACGCGCGTCGCAAGCGCCATTGAAGGCGCTTGTTTTCGGGCTCTCGAAGCCCCGTTTTCGCAGATGCAAGCGCCCGAGCGCCAACTGGTTTAGGGGTAACAATGCCCCGGTGCCGGGTGAATTGCCCGGAAGGGCCCTTCGCCCGCCCCGCCCGGCCAACATTGCGGCGGGTTTCAGCCCGCCGTCTTGGCCCGGCGCTTGCGCTCATGCGGGTCAAGCCAGCGCTTGCGCAGGCGGATCGCCTTTGGCGTCACCTCGACCAACTCGTCATCGTCGATATAGGCGATGGCCTGTTCCAGCGACAGGATCGTGGGCGGGGTCAGCCGCACCGCCTCGTCGGTGCCCGAAGCGCGCACATTGGTCAGCTTCTTGCCCTTCAGCGGGTTGACTTCGAGATCGTTCTCTCGCGAATGCTCGCCGATGATCATGCCTTCATAGACCTTTTCCTGCGCGCCGATGAACAGCTTGCCGCGCTCTTCGAGATTCCACAGCGCATAGGCCACCGAAACGCCGTTCTCCATCGAGATCAGCACGCCCTGCCGGCGGCCCTGGATGGGGCCCTTGTGCGGCGCCCAGCCATGGAACACCCGGTTCAGCACCCCGTTGCCGCGCGTATCGGTGAGGAATTCGCCGTGATAACCGATCAGGCCGCGCGCGGGCACATGCGCGACAATGCGTGTCTTGCCGGTGCCGGCGGGTTTCATTTCCACCAGATCGCCCTTGCGGGGGCCGGTCAGCTTTTCGATGACAGCGCCCGTGAATTCGTCATCGACATCGATGGTGACCTCTTCCACCGGCTCCAGCGTCAGCCCGCCTTCCTCGCGCAAGATTACCTGCGGGCGGCTGATCGACAGCTCGAAACCCTCGCGGCGCATGTTCTCGATCAGCACACCCATCTGCAGCTCGCCGCGCCCCGAGACCACGAACGCCTCGCCCCCCGGCGCATCCTCGACGCGGATCGCCACATTCAGTTCGGCCTCGCGCAACAGCCGCTCGCGGATAACGCGGCTTTGCACCTTCGAGCCGTCGCGCCCGGCCAGCGGGCTGTCATTGATGCCGAAGGTCACGCTGATGGTGGGCGGGTCGATAGGCTGCGCGGGCAGGGGGGTGTCGATGGAAGGGTCGCACAGCGTGTCGGCCACCGTTGCCTTGGACATGCCCGCCAGGGTGACGATATCGCCCGCCACCGCTTCGTCGATGGCTTGCTGGCTTAGCCCACGAAAGGCCAGGATCTTCGAAACACGAAACTGTTCCAGCCGCTCGCCGGTGCGCGACAGCGCCTTGAGCGTGGCGCCCACCTTCAGCCGCCCCGATTCAACCCGGCCGGTCAGGATGCGGCCCAGAAAGGGATCGGCGGACAGCGTGGTGGCGAGCATGCGAAAGGGTTCGTCGGCGCGCGCGACCTGCGCGGGCGCGGGCACATGTTGCAAGATCATGTCGAACAGCGCCGCCATGTCCTTTCGCGGCCCGTCAAGCTCGGCATCGGCCCAGCCCGCCAGCCCGGATGCGTAAAGCGCGGGGAAATCGAGCTGCTCGTCGCTGGCGCCAAGATTGGCGAAGAGATCGAACACTTCGTCGAGCACGCGGTCTGGCTCGGCGGCGGGCTTGTCGACCTTGTTTAGCACCACGATCGGCTTCAGCCCCAGCGCCAGCGCCTTGGCGGTGACGAACTTGGTCTGCGGCATCGGACCCTCGGCGGCATCGACCAGCAGGCACACGCCATCGACCATGCTGAGGATGCGCTCGACCTCACCGCCGAAATCGGCATGCCCGGGCGTATCGACGATATTGATGCGCAAGCCGCCCCATTCCACCGAGGTGGCCTTGGCCAGAATGGTGATGCCGCGCTCACGCTCGATATCGTTGGAATCCATCGCCCGCTCGGCCACGGCCTGGCCCACGCGAAACGAGCCCGATTGCTTCAGTAGCGCGTCCACCAGCGTGGTCTTGCCGTGATCGACATGCGCGATGATCGCGATGTTGCGAAGGTCCATACCCATTGCTCCCGGGATGCTGCGCCGCCGCGATAGCTCAAAGTGCGGCCCAAGGCCATACCCGGCGGCGAAAGGGGCCGTGCCGTCGCGGCATTTCCCGGCCGCCTTGAAACATATCCGGAACATGGTAACGGTCTGTTGACCATTTCGGGGTTAGGTCGGGAAAGGATGATACTGCGCGAAAGTGTTCGGGCAAGGGGTAGAAATGGTTGAAGAACCCGGCACATCTGTCGATACGCTTGATCTGGCTGGTGTATTCGACCTTGCGCCCGAGCCCATGTGCATTGTCGCGCCCGATGGCCGGATACGCGCCGCCAATCCCGCCTGCGAGCGCCGCTTGGGCTGGCGAGCGGCCGATCTGCGCGGGCGAGCGCTGCGCGAACTTGTCCATCCCGGACAGGCCGGCGCGCTGCGCGTGGCGGCGCGCTCGCTCCTGCGCGAGGGCGGGGTGCATGGCCGCTCGATCTGCTGTCGGACGGCCGATGGCGGCTGGCGGGTGCTGAACTGGTCTGCACGGCGCGGCGGGCGCGACGGTCTGATCTATGTCTCGGGATTTGACAGCGGCGCGCAAGGCGCTGCTGGCCAGATTCAGTGCTGCGGGCAAACGCTCGATGCAGCCGAACTGCAGCACGTCTGCAATGCCGGCAGCGCCGGGCAAGGCATTCCCTGCTGCGACGAAACCGGGCGCTGGACCGGCTTTTCCGATATCGTCGAACACGCCCCCGATGGCATCTGGGTGCTCAATGCCGAGGGTCGAACCGGCTATGCCAACCCGCGGATGGCCGAGATCCTGGGCCTGAACGCGGCCGAAATGATCGGCCGGCCTTGCGAGGATTTTCTCGACGAAGGCGCGCAGGCGCTGCTTCGCTTGCTTCTGTCCCGGCGGGCGCGAACGGTCGATTTGCGCCTGCTTCGCGCTGATGGCCGCTGGGTATGGGTCTGCGCCTCGGCACGCCGGCGCCATGACGAGCAGGGCGAATTGCTTTCCACCGTCCTCGCGGTGACCGATATTACCGAGCGCAAGCGCCAGGAGCAGGAACTGCAGCGCACGCGCGCGCGGCTGCAGGCCACCTTCGACGCGCTGCCCGATACCGTGCTGGAACTCGATGCCGAGGGCCGATTCACCGGCGTGCACAGCGGGCGCGGCATTCGCTTCATGCCCTTGCCCGAAGTGTTTCTGGGCCGCACGCTTGAAGAGGTGCTGCCGCCCGATATCGCCACGCTGGCCCGACGTGCCATGGAAGAGGCCGGCGAGAAAGGCGCGGTGAGCGGGCTGAAGTACCGTATGGCGATCGGCAACCGCATCGCCTGGTTCGAGCTGTCGGCCGCGCGCCGCCCGACCGGGTTGCAAGGCGACGCGCCCGGCTTTGTCTTCGTGATTCGCGATATCACCGACCCCAGGCAGGCGCAGCAGATCCTGCGCTACCGCGAAGCGCTTTATGACGCGCTGTTCGAGCTTTCGCCCATCGGTATTGCGCTCAACGATCTGGAAACCGGCGCCTTTCTCGATTGCAACCCGGCGCTGCTTGCCCCTACCGGCTATACGCGCGACGAATTTCTCAAGCTCTCCTACTGGGATGTCACGCCCGAGGAATATGCCGAGCAAGAGGCAAGAGCGGCGAGCGACCTGCACGAGATCGGCCGCTATGGCCCCTTCGAGAAGGAGTATATCCGCAAGGACGGTACCCGCTATCCGGTGCGCCTGACCGGCGTGCGCGTCGAGGATGGCGAGGGCCGCCAGCTCATCTGGAGCCTGATCGAGGACATCTCCGAGCGTCGTCGGCGCGAGGATGCCGCCCGCCGCGCCACCGCCTCGCTCGAAGCCACGCTCGCCGCGATGCCCGATCTTGTGCTCGAGCTGGACCGGCAGGGCCGCTTTACCGGCTATCACGCCGCCGGCCACACCGTATTTCCGCATATCGCCGAACCCCTGATCGGCCATCTGCCCGAAGATCTGTTCCCGCCCGAAGGCGCCACCATTGCCCGCGAGGTGATGCGCGAGGTCGATGTCGAGGGGCAGTCCGACGGGCATCGCTTCTATATCGACATGGCCGACGGGCAGCGCCACTGGTTCCAGATATCGGCCGCCGCGCGAAGGGGCACCGAAGACGAGGCCGGCTATGTCATGGTGGTGCGCGACATTACCGAGGCGCTCGCCCAGATGCGCAAGGTCGAGCGGCTGAGCGATGTCGCGCGGCTGACCGACAATCTGGTTGTGTTCACCGATTGCGATGGGCGCATCGAATGGGCCAACCCCGCCTTCGAGGCGCGCACCGGATGGCGGCTCGACGAGGTGCGCGGAAAAAAGCCCGGCAACTTCCTGCAGTTCGAGGGCACCGATCAGGCAACCGTGGCGCGCATCCGCAAGGCGGTGCGCGCCCGCCAGCGTGTCGAGGCAAAGCTTCTCAACCGCAGCCGCACCGGGCAGGAATACTGGCTCAAGCTCGAGATTCAGCCGCGCTACGACAGCAAGGGCCGCCATATCGGTTTCATCTCGGTCGAGACCGACATTACCGAGATTCTCGCCGCGCAAGAGGCCGCCAAGGTCGCCGAGGCGCGCGCGCAGGCGGCGCGCGCCCAGCTTGTCGCCGCGGTTGACGCGCTCAATGACGGGTTCGTCTATTTCGATGCCGATGACCGGCTGGTGCTGGCCAACAGACGATTCCGCGAGATCTATGCCGAGGCGGCGCCGGCGATTGTCGAGGGCGCGCATTTTGAGGATATCCTGCGCCACGGGCTCACGCGCGGCCAGTTCGCCGATGCAAGGGGGCGCGAAGAGGCGTGGTTGCGCGCGCGCATTGCCGCGCATTGCGCCGCAGAACCGCAGCAGCAGCGCCTGGCCGATGGCACCGTGCTGCAGATCGTCGAGCGTGCTACCGCCGAGGGCGGGCGCGTGGGGCTGCGCATCGACGTGACCGAGCTTTACGCCGAGCGCGAGCGCGCCGAGGCGGCGAACCGCGCGAAATCCGAGTTTCTGGCCAATATGAGCCACGAGATCCGCACCCCGCTCAACGGTGTGCTGGGCATGGCCGATCTCCTGGCCGAAACGCCGCTGCACGAAGAGCAGCGCGCCATGCTCAACACGATCCGCGAATCGGGCTGGAGCCTGCTCGCGCTGATCAACGACATCCTCGATCTTGCCCGCGTCGAGGCGGGCAAGATGGCGCTCGAGGCCCGGCCCTTCGATCTGGGCGCGCTGATGAAGCGGCTCACGGCGCTACACGGGGCCAATGCGCAAAGCAAGGGCATAGCCCTCGATCTGCGCATTGATCCTGAAAGCGGCGGCGCCCTGCATCGCATCGGCGATGAAACCCGCATCATGCAAGTCGTGCACAACCTTCTGGGCAATGCCGTCAAGTTCACCGAGAAGGGCGGCGTCAGAGTGCTGATTCGGGCCGAGGATCCGGCGCAGCTGGTGATCAGCCTGCGCGACAGCGGCATCGGCATGAACAGCGAGCAGCTGGCGCGCATCTTCGAGCCTTTCGAGCAGGCCGAAACCGGCATCGTGCGCCGCTATGGCGGTACCGGGCTGGGCATGTCGATCGTGCGCCGGCTGGTCGCGTTGATGAATGGCACCATCGAGGTTGACAGCTCGCCGGGGGTCGGCACCGAGGTGGTACTGCGCCTGGCGGTGCCGGTGGCCCCGCCCGAAGCCGCCGCGCTGGTGCAGGCGGGGGGTGAGGCAGGCGCCGAAGCCGCCGTGGAAACGGCGATGGCCAGCGAAGAAGCCGACGCCGCGCTGCCCGAATCCACTTTTTCGGAACCAGCCCCGCCCGAGGCCCAAGCCGCCCCCGATCTGCGCGGATTGCGGGTTCTGGTGGCCGAGGACAGTGCCGTCAACGCCAGGATAATGGAGCGGATGCTGGGCAAGCTGGGCATCACGGCGCGCTTTGCCGGAAATGGCGCCGAGGCCGTCGAATTGTGGCGCGCCGAGGAGTTCGACATCGTGCTGCTCGATATCTCGATGCCGGTAATGGATGGTATCGAGGCATTGCAGATCATGCAGCGCGAAGCGGTGCAATCGGGCCGCCCCGCCCCGCTTGCGGTGGGCGCGACGGCCAATGTGATGACCGATCAGATCGAATCCTATCGGCGCGCGGGGTTTGTCGATACGTTGCCCAAGCCCTTCCGGCTGATGCAACTGCGCAAGGTGCTCGAACGCGTGCTCACGCGCGCGTCGGGCGAAGCGGGCGAAACGGGCGGGAATGGCTGATACCGAGTTCGGTTGATTGCTGCGCCGGCACGGCCCGCACATGGTGGGCGCTGCGCGTGCTGCATGTGAAGCGGTCAATCCGACCTGCTATCAGTCCACGCGACACCGCCGGCATGAATCGCCGTAAGTCGTGTTTCTGCTCGGCGGTTGTTTCGGCGCGACTCGGGTAGTATCCTGTCTTTCATGGATCGCGTGCGAGCGTGCCGGGGCAGGGACAAGATAAATTTGCTCGCCGGGACATTTTCGCCGCGCCAGATACAAGGCGCGGCGCTGGCGACAACAAGGACCGCGGCCAGAGGCAGGATACGGGGCAAGGGGTGACGGGCATGTCGGATGCAATGAGCAATCGTGAAATCGAGGATGTTCTCAGCTCGATCAGGCGGCTGGTCGCGCGCGAGGCCAGCCGGCCCGCCCCCGGGCGGCTGGTGCTGACCGAGGCGCAGCGAATCGCGGTCAATGACAGCGCCGCACCGGCATCGGCGGCAACCGAGGGCGGGGCGGCGGGCGATGATGGTGCCGCCGGGAACCAGCGCGCGCAGCTTCAGGCGGCGATTGCCGGACTCGGGGCGGCAGCCGATCCGCGCGCCTCGGGCGATGATCCGGGCAGCGATTCGGCTCACGAAACAGGCCTGCCGGCACTGGGTGAATTCTCTTCGGCGGCCGATCGCCCCCCCGGTGCCGACAGCGGCCACGAAACGCAGGGCTCGACCGCCGATGCTGAGGCCAGGCAGGAAACCCGCGAAGCCCCCGCCGCCGACACCCGGCGCGGCGAGGGCGCCGACGAGGGTGCAACCGGCGCGGCGCAAACCGATGAAGATGATTACGGCGAGGCCGAGGAATGGCATGGCCCGGCCCGATATGGACAAGGGCAGGGCAATGCTGACGATGCGGAAACCGACGACGCAGACAGCGGTGACGAAGAAGCCGGCAGCGACGATGCTGCGGCACTGGCCGATACGCTGATCGACGAGGACATGCTGCGCGCACTCGTCGCGCAACTGGTGCGCGAGGAATTGCGCGGCCAGCTTGGCGAGCGCATCACCTTGCTGGTGCGCAAGCTGGTGCGCGCCGAAATCGCGCGCGCGCTCGACGAGCGCGAATATCTGTAAGCGCGATCACCCCGGTGCGGAAGGTGGCGCCGGGCATTGCCCCTTGCAGCCTGCGCCACCCGGTCTTAGTTGATGTGCGAGCGACGGAGGCATGCATGCAGATCAAGATCAATACCGACCGCAATATCCATGGCGACGAGCGCCTGAAGGAAGCCGTTCGCGCGCTGGTCGAGCAGGGGCTGGGGCATGTTCTGTCGCGGCTGACGCGGGTTGAGGTGCATCTTCAGGACGAGAACGCCCAGAAGGGCGGCGCCGATGACATCCGCTGCATGATTGAGGCGCGTCCGCAGGGGCTCGACCCCTTCGCCGCCACGCACCACGATGCCAATGTCGAGGCCGCCGCGCGAGGCGCGGCGCGCAAGCTGCGCAGTCTGCTGGAAAGTGAATTCGGCAAGCTCGACCGCAAGCGCTGAACCGCTGGCGCGCCCGGCCCCTCTTGCAGTGGCGCCGCCAACGGGCTATTTCGGATGCGAGCGGCGGGCATGGTGTAATGGTAGCGCCCCAGCCTTCCAAGCTGGTGGTGCGGGTTCGATTCCCGCTGCCCGCTCCACTTCTTCCGGTAGTTCCTCGTGCCTGTCCCCTTGCCGCTGTTCATGCGGGCGAGGGCAGGGCGTAATGCGCCTGCTGGCTTGACGCGGCGTCGCGATATGCTTTCCCGGGAAAGAAATGAAATCCGCGCTGGACAGCCCGCCCGCGGGCGGGCGAGTATGAAAACGGACGTTCAATTCGGCCCGGCCCGACTGCGGCGCGGGGCCTGCGATGGAGGAAAGAGGCGCGATGGATATCAGGCAGACAGCGGCAATCGTGACCGGCGGAGCATCGGGGCTGGGTGCGGCCACGGCGCGCGAACTGGCCGCGGCGGGCGCGAAGGTCACCCTGTTCGACCGCGACGCCAAGGCCGGCGAGGCGTTCGCCGGGGAGATCGGTGCCAGCTTTGTCGAGGTCGATGTCACCGATGAGGCATCGGTGCGCGCGGGTATCGAGGCGGCTGTGGCGGCGATGGGCAAGGTCAACGCACTGGTCAATTGCGCCGGCATCGCCATCGCGATCAAGACCCTGGGGCGCGACGGCCCGCACCCGCTGGACATCTACAAGCGCGTCATCGATGTGAACCTGACCGGCACCTTCAACTGCATCCGGCTGGTATCGGAGGCGATGGCGGGCAACGAGCCCAACGAGGATGGCGAGCGCGGCGCCATCGTCAACACCGCCTCGATCGCCGCCTTCGACGGGCAGAAGGGGCAGGTGGCCTATACCTCGTCAAAGGCCGCGGTGGCGGGCATGGCGCTACCCGTTGCGCGCGATCTGGCCAGCCTGGGCATTCGTGTGAATACCATTGCGCCTGGCATCTTCATGACACCGATGCTGATGGGCCTGTCGGAAGAGGCGCGCACCGAACTGGCCGCCGATGTTACTTTTCCCAAGCGCCTGGGCCAGCCTGCGGAGTATGCCAGGCTGGCGCGATTCATGATCGAGATGGCCTATCTGAACGCCGAATGCGTGCGACTTGACGGCGCGCTGCGCATGCGCTGAAGGACGCGGCTGCCCGTGCCGGCTGGCACGGGCGGGCATGCAGGCCGGGGTATCGGAACCGAAAAAGCGGATATGGTATCAGTGCGGGCGCGAATGCGGCGTGGGGGCGGCTATGCGGGTGCTGGCCAGTTCCAGCCCGTTGGCCCAGATCACCTGCGGGCTGTCGAAATGCAGCTGGAAAAGCATCAATTCGCTCAGTTTTTCGCGCTGCACCTGCGCCTCGCCCGCCAGCGCGCCGGCCGGGGTGGGAAGGGCGTCGCGTTCAAAGAGGGCTTTCGCGCGCCAGTCGCGCAGGATGATCTGCTGCTGCGCCGGCAACACCAGTTCGCGCGCACCCGGCGGGCGCCCCAGCGCGCCGGGTGCCAGGCGCACCACTTCGATATCGCGGGCGATGGTGACGCCGATGGCGCGCAGCGCCTGCAGGCCGCCATTGCGGGTCAGCACCATGTCGCCGGCGGCGAGTTGCTCGACCGCAACCTCGCCCCGGTCGGTGCGTATCTGCGTGCCGGCGGCCACCCCCAACGGGCGGTTGCCGCGCCCCGAGGCCGGCAGGGGCACGCTACCTGAATGGCTGTCTTGGAGCATGGCGACCCTCATTGCTGGCAATGCATCAGGGTTACGCGGCCATTGTGACTGAAATATGTCGTGCGCGGCGCCCCGCGCGGGCGTTTTCCTCTCGCATCGGGCGGGGCTTCTTGCTAGAAGGCGCGCGATTTCGGCCCTTCCGTTACGGTTCGGTCACGGTCGCGTATTGGCGGTTCCAGCCATGGGCTGGGCCGGGTATAGGCGGGGGCAGGTATTGGCGGGTGTGGCGGAATTGGCAGACGCACCTGGTTTAGGTCCAGGCGCCGCGAGGCGTGGGGGTTCAAATCCCTCCACCCGCACCAGGAAAGCAAAGGGAAGACATGATGCAGCTCACCGAGACCCTCAGGGACGGCCTGAAACGCGGCTACACCATTACGGTGACCGCAGCCGAGCTTGACGAAAAGGTCAATGACAAGCTTGCCGAGGCGCAGCCCGATATCGAGATGAAGGGGTTTCGCAAGGGCAAGGTACCGATGGCGTTGCTCAAGAAGCAGTTCGGCCAGCGGCTTCTGGGCGAGGCCATGCAGGAAGCCGTCGACGACGCCATGCGCGAGCATTTCGAGGCCTCGGGCGACCGCCCTGCGATGCAGCCCAAGGTGGAGATGCAGAATGGCGAGGACTGGAAGGAAGGCGATGATGTCGTCGTCGATCTGAGCTATGACGCGCTGCCGCCGATCGAGGAGCCCGATTACACCGCACTGTCGCTGGAGCGGTTGGTGGTCAAGGCCGATGATGCCGCGGTTGAAGAGGCGCTGCAGAACCTGGCGCAATCGGCGCAGAATTTCGCCCCTAAGGAGGGCGTGGCCGAGGATGGCGACCAGGTGGTGATCGATTTCGTCGGGCGCATCGATGGCGAGCCCTTCGAGGGTGGCGCGGCCGAGGATTTCCCGCTCGCGCTTGGTTCGGGGCAGTTCATCCCGGGCTTCGAGGAACAGCTTGTCGGCGTTTCGGCGGGTGATGAGCGCGAGGTGACGGTTACCTTCCCCGAAGAATACGGCGCCGCCGAACTGGCCGGCAAGGAGGCGGTGTTTTCCTGCACCGTCAAGGAAGTACGCGCGCCCGAGCCGATGCCTGTGGATGATTCGCTGGCCACGCGCTATGGTGTTGAATCGCTTGATGCCTTCCGCACGCAAATTCGCGAGCGGCTCGAGGCCGAATATGCCCAGGCCTCGCGCGCGCTTCTGAAGCGGGCGCTGCTCGATCAGCTCGACGAGAAGGTCGCCTTCGATCTGCCGGCGAGCCTTGTCGATGCCGAGGCGGGCCAGATCGCGCATCAGCTCTGGCATGACGAGAACAAGGAGATTGCCCCAGACGATCACAGCCATGGCGAGATCGAACCCACCGAGGAGCACCGCAAGCTGGCCGAGCGGCGGGTGAAGCTGGGCCTGCTTCTGGCCGAGGTGGGGCGCAAGGCCGAGGTCGAGGTCACTGATGCCGAGATGACCCAGGCGGTGATGGCGCAGGCGCGCCAGTATCCGGGCCAGGAGCGGCAGTTCTTCGAATTCGTGCAGAAGAACCCGCAGGTGCAACAGCAGTTGCGCGCGCCGATCTTCGAGGACAAGGTGGTCGATCACATCGTCGAGAAGGTAACGGTGGCCGAGCGCGACGTATCGAAGGAAGAGCTGGAAGCGGCACTGAAGGCGCTCGAGGACGAAGCAGAGAGCTGAGCCGCGCCGAAGCGGCAAGGCAGATGGTGCGCGCCCCTGACCGGGCGCGCATTTCTTTTGTTCGGGGGGCTCAGCCCCCCGGCGTATTTGGGGCAAGATGAAGGGGCGGGTGCAGGAAGAAGGGGCGGGCGGGCGACGTGCCGCCGGCCCGGCCCGTCTGTCAGCCTGCCAGGGCGCGGGCGATGATCAGCTTCTGGATATCCGAGGTGCCCTCGTAGATCTGGCACACGCGAACATCGCGATAAATGCGCTCGATGCCGGTATCGCGCATGTAGCCATAGCCGCCGAAGCATTGCAGCGCCCCCGAGACGATGCGCTCGGCCGCTTCCGAGGCGAAGAGCTTGGCCATCGCCGCTTCCTTGAGGCAGGGCAGGCCGGCATCCTTCATGCGCGCCGCGTGCAGCACCAGCTGGCGTGCCGCTTCCAGTTCGGTGGCGAGGTCCGACAGGCGAAAGGCCACCGCCTGGTGGCCCATCAGCGGCTTGCCGAAGCTTTGCCGCTCGCCGGCATGGGCGATGGCCATGTCGAGCGCCGCCTGCGCCATGCCCACCGATTGCGCGGCGATGCCGATACGCCCGGTTTCCAGGCTGGCCAGCGCGATGCGGTAACCCTCGCCCTCGGCGCCGATCCGCGCGCTGTCGGGCACTTGCATGGCGTCGAAGCGCAGCGCGCAGGTGTCCGAGCAGCGCTGCCCCAGCTTGTCCTCGACGCGCGCAACCTCATAGCCTTGCGTGGCGGTGGGCAGCACGAAGGCGGTAATGCCGTCCTTGCCCTGGGTGCCTTCGAGCCGGGCGAAGACGATCACCTGCCCGCCGATCCGGCCCGAGGTGATGAATTCCTTCGACCCGTCGATGACATAGCCCGCATTGGAGCGCCGCGCTGTGCTGCGCAGGGCCGAGGCATCCGAGCCCGCCTGCGCCTCGGTCAGCGCGAAGGCGCCGATGAATTCGCCGCGCGCGGCCGGGCGCAGGATGGTATCCTTCTGCTCGTCCGAGCCGAAGCGGGCGAGGATGGCGTTGAAGGGGGCGTTGTGCACGCTCATCACCGTCGAGATGGCGCCGTCGCCGGCGGCCACCTCCATCAGCGCCAGCGCGTAGGAGACGTAATCGGCTCCGGCGCCGTCGAATTCAGGGTCGACTGTCATGCCGAGAAAGCCCAGATCGCCCATTTCGCGCAGGATCTCGGGCTCGATCACGCCCGAGGCATCGCGCGCCGCCGCGCCCGGCGCCAGCCGTTCGCGGGCAAAGGCGCGCGCGGTGTCCCTGATAAGTTTCTGGTCTTCGCTCAGCATGCCCGGCCCTCCAAGGATGGCGCCGACTATTGCCGGCGACGCTTGCGGCGTCAACGCCTTGGCGGGGGGGGGGCAGGGAGTCCGGGGATATCTTGGCCTGACTCAGGGCGCGCGTTCGTGGAAGAAGCCCGCCTGCACCTCGGCCGTGCGCGGCCCGTCGGGGCTGTGCACGGTGATTTCCGTGCCCGGCTCCCAATGCGTCATGCGGACCATGCCGATGGCGACATTGGTGGCGAAATCGGGTGAAAAGGCCGCCGAGCTTACCTGCCCGACCGGCCGGCCCTTGCTGTCGGTCAGCTTCCAGGCCTCTAGACAGGGCGGCACCGGCGCGCCCTCGATGGCCAGTGCCCTTATCTGGCGCGTCGGCCCTTCCCGTGCCACGCGCAGCAACGCATCGCGGCCCACGCAGCCAATGGCCGTCAGGGTGTTGCAGAACTTTCCCAGCCCGCATTCATGGGGGGTGTTGTCGCGGGACATGTCGTTGCCATAGCTCAGCAAGCCGCCCTCGATGCGCTCGATCAGGTTGGGGCAGCCGGCGCGGATGTCATGGGGCTTGCCGGCCTCCATCAGCACGTTCCACAGATCCATGCCCAGCTCGGCGCCCTCGAGATAGATCTCGAAACCGCTCTGGCGCGAATAGCCCGAGCGCGCCACCGCCAGCCAGCGCCCCTGAAAGGCGAACCAGCCGAAGCGGAAGAAGCGGATGTCGCGCACCGCTTCGCCAAAGACATTAGCCATTACATCATCGGCGCGCGGGCCCTGCACGGCGAGCGGGTGCACATCGGGCTCTTCGACCAGCACCTCGAGCCGCATCGCCCAGGCGATGCCCTTGACCCAGTAAAGCAGGTCGCTGTCGGCGATGGAGACCCAGTAGCGGTCATCTGCCAGCTTCACCGCCACCGGGTCGTTGAGCATGCCGCCGGTTTCGTCGACCATCGGCACATAGTAGCACTGGCCCGGCGTCATGGCGCGCAGATCGCGCGGGGTAAGCATCTGCATCAGCCGCCCGGCATCGGGGCCGCGGATCTCGACCTGTCTTTCGCAGGCCACGTCCCATAGCTGCACCGCCGTTTTCAGGTGGTGGTAATCGTCTTCTAGGGAATGAAAGACGCTGGGCAGCAGCATGTGGTTGTAGACGGTGTAGGCGCGCACGCCGGCGGCCTCGACCCCGGGCGAGAAGGGCGTGCGGCGCAGGCGGCGCGAGGGCGAAAGCAGGGGGGCGTTCATGGGCTGGCTCCGGCGGAGGCGGCGGGCGATGCGCGAGACTAGGCGAGGGGCCGTTGCCGGCGCGGCGCAAGGGCGACCGGTGGCGAACCAGTAGCGACATGGTGGATCGGGCGTGGGACCCGGGGCCCGGAAAACGGGCCTTCGAAGGCCCGTAAAGCGCGTTCAAACGCGCCTTGGCGCGCACCGTGGCGGGCGGGCGCTATTCGGCCGCTTCGCCCTGTGCCTTGAGTGAGAAGCCGCGTGCGATCATGTCCGATGGCGCCACAGGGTATTCGCCCGAGAAGCAGGCGTCGCAAAACTGCGGGCAGCCATGGTTGCGCCCGCCTGCTTCGCCCGCGGCGCGGTAAAGCCCGTCGAGCGAGATGAATCTCAGGCTCTCCACCCCGATATAGGCGCGCATCTCGTCCTCGCTCATGCCGGCCGCGAGGAGCTTCGAGCGTTCCGGCGTATCCACCCCATAGAAGCAGGGCCAGGCGGTGGGCGGGGAGGCGATACGGAAATGCACCTCGCTGGCGCCGGCCTCGAGGATCATCTGCTTGATCTTGCGGCTGGTGGTGCCGCGCACCACGCTGTCATCGACCAGCACGATGCGCTTGCCCCGGACCAGCGCGCGGTTGACGTTCAGCTTCAGCCGCACGCCCATGTTGCGGATCTGCTCGCTGGGTTCGATGAAGGTGCGGCCCATATACTGGTTGCGGATGATCCCCATGGCGAAGGGTATGCCCGATTCCTGGCTGTAGCCGATGGCCGCCGGGGTGCCGCTGTCGGGCACCGGGCAGACCAGATCGGCCTCGACCGGGGCCTCGCGCGCCAGTTCGACCCCGATCTGGCGGCGGGTTTCATAGACCGAGCGGCCGCCAAGGATGGAATCGGGGCGCGAGAAATAGACCTGCTCGAAGATGCAAAAGCGCGAGCCGCGCCGGTCGAAGGGGTGCGAGGAGGTCACACCTTGCGCGTCGATCACCACCATTTCGCCGGGCTCGATCTCGCGCTCGAAATCGGCGCCGATGATGTCGAGCGCGCAGGTCTCGCTGGAAAGCACCCAGCCATCGCCCAGCCGGCCCAGCACCAGCGGGCGCACACCCAGCGGGTCGCGCACGCCAATGAGCTTCGTGCGGGTCATGGCGACGATGGAAAACGCCCCTTCGACGCGGCGCAGCGCATCCTTCATCCGCTCGGGGATATTCTTCTGTATCGAGCGCGCCATCAGATGGATAATGCATTCGCTGTCCGAGGATGACTGGAATATCGAGCCGCGCTCGATCAGCTCGCGGCGGATCGCCTCGGCATTGGTGATGTTGCCGTTATGCGCGATCGCCGCGCCGCCCATGGCGAATTCGCCGAAGAAGGGCTGCACGTCGCGTATTGCCGTGGCGCCCTTCGAGCCGGCGGTGGAATAGCGCACATGGCCGATACCTATTGAACCGGGCAGGGTTTCCATCAGCCGGGCCGAGGTGAAATTGTCACGCACCAGGCCGAATCGGTGCGCCGACTGAAAGCCCTTTTCGGGCGAGAAGGTGATGATGCCGCCCGCCTCCTGGCCGCGGTGCTGCAGGGCATGCATGCCCAGCGCCACGAAATTCGCGGCATCCTGCACGCCGATCACGCCAAAGACGCCGCATTCTTCCTTGAGCTTGTCATCGTCGAACGGGTGGCCGGGCAAGTCTTTCATCGGCGCTGCGCTCCGCTTGGCGGCGAATCCCCTGATGGCGGGATTGGCCCCTAGATAATGACTGCGAAGGCGTTTGTCACGGGCAGGCGGAAAAGAGATGTGGGCAATGAATCCTTGGTCGGGTGGCCCGATCGGCGGCCGAATGCGGCACTGGCGCTGACACTGGCGCAGATGATGCAAGCGTGCAGGGTTCCCGCAAGTCATCGCGCGGCAGGTGGCTTCAATGCCTGGCCCTCAGCCCGCCGGGGCGGCGCAGCTGGCAACCAGCTCTTCATAGCGCTCGACGATCCAGTTCGGCGCATCCTCGGGCACGGCGTCGGTGATGGCCAGCTGCACGCGTTCGAACACTGCCGCCGAGCGCGAATTGTCCACCATCTCCACCGTGCCCGGCGGCACCGCGCGCTCATAGACGATCAGCGCCACCGCCACCAGCACGATGCCGCGCAGCACGCCGAAGAAGAAGCCGAAACCCTGATCCAGCCCGCCCAGCGCCGAATTGCGCACCAGGCTTGAAAACAGCGGGGTGAACAGCGCCATCACCACCAGCACCACCGCAAAGACGGCGGCGAAGGCGGCGATGATGGTCAATTCGCAGCTGTCGCCCAGGATCGGGCCCAGATAGGGGATCTCGCGCATCCAGGGCTCGACCGCCGGCGCCAGCACGAAGGCTGCCACGGCGGCCACCACCCAGCCGAGAATGGCGAGCACCTCGCGCAGGAAGCCGCGCGCATAGGCCAGCACCGCCGAAACGATGATGACCAGCGCCACGGCGCCATCGATCAGGGTGAAGGCATCCATGAAACCCGTCTCCTCAGCCGGCGCCCTTGGCGCCGAGAATGGCCTCGACGAATCCGGCCAGATCCGCCATTTCCTGCAATCTCATGCCCGGCACCGGCAGTGCCTCGCGCGAGGGTCGCCCACCGGCGGGCAGCATTGCCGTGGTGAAACCAAGTTTTCCCGCCTCTTTCAACCGGTTTTCGCGCTGGCTTACCGGTCTGAGCGCGCCCGAGAGCGAGATTTCTCCGAAAACCACCGTTTCGGGCGCCAGCGCCACGTCCTCGCGCGCAGAGATCAGCGCCGCCGCCACCGCCAGATCGGCGGCCGGTTCCGACACGCGCATGCCGCCGGCGACGTTGAGAAACACGTCCTGCCCGGCGAAGGCGACGCCGCAGCGCGCTTCGAGCACTGCAAGGATGGTCGAAAGCCGCCCTGAATCGAGCCCGACCACGGTGCGCCTCGGCATGGCCAGCGACGAGGGCGCCACCAGCGCCTGGATCTCGGTCAGCATCGGGCGTGTGCCCTCGATACCGGCAAAGACCACCGAGCCGGGCGCGGGGCGGCCGCGCTCGGACAGAAACAGTGCCGAAGGGTCGGGCACCTCGGCCAGGCCGCTTCCGGTCATCTCGAAGACACCGATCTCGCCGGCGGGGCCGAAGCGGTTTTTCACCGCGCGCAGCAGGCGGAACTGATGGCCGCGCTCGCCCTCGAAATAGAGCACGCAATCGACCATGTGCTCGATCACGCGCGGCCCGGCGATCTGGCCGTCCTTGGTGACATGGCCCACCAGCACCACCGACACCCCGCGCCGCTTGGCAAAGCTGACCAGCTCATGCGCCGCCGCGCGCAGCTGCGCCACCGAGCCCGGCGCGCTGGCCACGCTGTCAAGCCACATGGTCTGGATCGAATCGATGATCACCAGATCGGGGCGCTCAGTGTCGAGCGTGGCGAGGATGTCGCGCAGATTGGTTTCGGCGGCCAGCCGCACCGGCGCCTTCTCCAGCCCCAGCCTTGCGGCGCGCAGCCGCACCTGCGCGGCGGCCTCTTCGCCCGAGACATACAGGCAGTCGAGCCCGCAAGCGGCAAAGGCGGCGGTGGCCTGCAGCAGCAAGGTGGATTTGCCGATACCCGGATCGCCGCCCAGAAGCACCGCCGAGGCCGCCACCAGCCCGCCGCCCAGCACGCGGTCAAGCTCGGCAAGCCCCGAACGTGCGCGCTCGGGGGGCGGCTCGGCGCTGTCGAGGGTGGAGAGCATGACCTTTCGCCCGCGCGCCCCGGCGCTGCTGCCCGGCCCGGCGGTGAGCGGCGCCTCTTCGACCAGCGCATCCCAGGCGCCGCAGCCCTCGCAACGGCCCAGCCATTTGCGATGCACAGCGCCGCATTCCTGGCAGATGAACTGGGGCTGGTTGTTGCGGGCCATGCGGCGCTTATGGCCGCTGCCCGGCCGCTGTGCAAGAGAGCGGCGGGGCAGGCGTAGCTTGTGGCCTGAAGGGTGTGGAGGGAGGGAGAGCCGTGCATCGACGGGCCGCGGTGCGGCGCTCCGGCGCTGGGGCCGCAGCTTTTTATGGCAGCAATATCCGAAAAACCTTTAGGCATAGCGCAGGTGGCAGCAAAATCGCCGTGCCGTGGGGGCGGCCCGGCGAAGCGCGGCGGCGCGTTCCGCGCCTTGACTCCGCGCATTGGTACCAGGCCTCTTGCGTCCCCTTCAGGTCCAAAACGGCCATCGCGCTGCGCCGGGGTGCTGGCGTGGTGTGCCGAATACTAGCCGATGGCGTAGCCGGCGCCACGCACGGTGCGGATGGGGTCGGCCCCGCCATGCGCGCAAAGCGCCTTGCGCAGCCGCCCGATATGCACATCGACCGTGCGGGTATCGACATGGATATCGCGGCCCCAGACGCGGTCGAGCAGCGCCTCGCGCGTCCAGACCTTTCCCGGGCGCTCCATAAGCGCGCCCAGCAGGCGAAATTCGGTGGGGCCCAGATGCAGATCCTGCCCGTCGCGGCTGACCTTGTGGCGCTCGCCATCGAGGGTGATGTCGCCCGCCTTCAGCACCTGCCCGGCGGCAACCGGGCGCACCCGGCGCAAATTGGCGCGCACCCGCGCCACCAGCTCGTTCACCGAATAGGGCTTGACGATATAGTCATCGGCGCCGGTTTCCAGCCCGCGCACGCGGTCACCCTCTTCGCTGCGCGCCGAAACCATGATCACCGCCGCCTGGCGGGTTTCGGCACGTGCCTTGAGCTGGCGGCAGACCTCGATCCCCGAAACGCGGGGCAGCATCCAGTCGAGCAGGATCACGTCGGGCGGTGATTCGACAGCGACGAGAAGCGCCTCTTCGCCATCGCCGGCGGTGAGCACGCGAAAGCCCGCCGCCTGCAGATTGTAGCTCAGAAGCGCGCGCTGCGCGGCCTCGTCATCGACCACCAGCACCAGCGGCTTGTCGGTGTCGCTCATCGGTTCAACCCTCGCCGGGCGCCGCGTCATCGTCGGGCGCGACAGCGACGGTGGCGGTGGATATCCCCTTCACGCGCTCGCCCGGGCGCCGGCCGGTGGCGCTGTAGATCACCTGCTCGGCGCCATCGGTGACCAGATCGCCCATGCGCTCGATATTCTTGGCGATGAAGATGTAATGCAGGCAGGGGGTGATGTTGCGCGGGTCTTCCATCATGTGGGTGATGAATTCGCGAAACAGCGCGTTGGTCATGTTGTCGATCTCGACATCGCGGGCGATGACATCCTCGGCCAGCGCCACATCGCCGCGCGCGAAGGCATCGAGCATGTCCTTGAGCATCTGCCCCACCTGGCGCGCCTGCCGGCGCAGCGCCGCGCCGGCATTCTCGATCGCCGGGCCCGAGAGGATGACGGGCAGGCGCTTGGCCATGTTCTTGGCATAGTCGCCCAGCCGCTCAAGCTCGCCGGTCATCTTCATCACCGCGACGGTCGAGCGCAGATCGTCGGCCTGCGGCTGGCGCAGCGCCAGCAGGCGCACCACCTGGGCGTTGATCTCTTCTTCCAGCGCGTCGATGATGCGGTCGTCACGCACCACCTGCGCAGCCAGATCCTCGTCGCGGCTTTCCAGCGCCTGCGAGGCGCGCATGATCGCCTCTTCGACGCGCCCGCCAAGCGCCAGCACATTCATGCGGATCTTTTCAAGATCGGCGTCGAATGCCGAATGGGTGTGGGGTTTACTCATTGGGGCATGCATCCTTCGAGCGGTTGGCGGCACCCTAGCAGGGGCGCGTGACGGTTATGTGACGATGGTTGCGGCACGGGCGGGGAAAAGAGCCAAGGTATCGGCGTCGCTCAAGCGGATTTTGCATGACGTTTCCAAGCGCAGGCGCAATCACCGGCATGGCAGCACCACCGAGAATTCGCTGCCCTCGCCGGGGCGCGAGCGGATCTGCAGCCGCCCGCGATGGCGGTTGACGATATGTTTGACGATGGCCAGCCCCAGCCCGGTGCCCCCCGATTCGCGCGCGCGGTCGCCGCCGATGCGGTAGAAGCGCTCGGTCAGGCGGGGCAGGTGGATGGGGTCGATCCCGGCGCCGTGATCGGCGACCGCAACCCTGATCGCGGGCCCCTCGATCCCGGGCGCGCCGTCAAGGCGCTGCAGGGTGATTTCGATTCGCTTGCCATCGGCGCCGTATTTCAGCGCGTTCTCGACAAGGTTGTGAAACACCTGCACCAGCTGCTCGCGATCGCCGGGCACGGTGGCCGGGTCGTCCATATCGGGCAGGTCGAGCGTCACCCCGGCGGCCTCGATCTGCGGGCGCAAGGCGGCGAGCGTGGCGCGCAGCACCCCGCTCAGCGACACCGCGTCGCGCGGGCGCACCTTCTCGTTGCTTTCCACCCGCGACAGCGACAACAGGTCATCGACCAGCCGCGTCATGCGATGGGCCTCGCGCGCCATGATGCGCAGGAATTCCTCGCGCGCCGCGGCATCGTCGCGCGCCGAACCCTGCAGCGTTTCGATGAAACCGGCCAGCACGGTGAGCGGCGAGCGCAGCTCATGGCTGACATTGGCGACGAAATCGCGCCGCTGCTGCTCGGCCTCCTCGACATGGCTGATGTCATGCAGCGCCACCAGCACCGCCTGCACCCCGGCTTCGGCGGGCAGCGGTCGCGCACTGAGGCGATAGATTGTCTCGCGGCTGGGCGAGGTGACCACCTTGCGCGCGGTGAAGGCCTGCGCCACCGGCTGCCCGCCGGCAAGCGCCGCCAGCGCGCGCTCCAGTGCCAGCGCGGTCTCGGGCTGGCGGAAATGGGCCAGCGCCGGGGCGCCCTCGATATGGGGGCCGAAAAGCTCTTGCGCGGGGGCGTTGGCGCAAAGCACGCGGCCATCGGCGCCGACCAGCAGCACCGGCTCGGGCAGGGCCGAGATGAGCGCCGCCAGTGCTGTTTCCGGCCCGGGCGCGGCGCGGTGATGGTCCGCACTCGCCGAGCCACCCTTGATGGCGCCGCCCGCACTGCCCCTGGTTTCGCCCGTCATCGCCCTGCCGCCGCTTGCCCTATCAGCCGAAACGCCCGGTGACATAGTCGCTGGTGCGCTGGCGCCTGGGGGTGGTGAAGATGGTTTCGGTCTCACCATACTCGATGATCCGGCCAAGATACATGAAGGCGGTGTTGTGCGACACGCGCGCGGCCTGCGCCATCGAATGGGTGACGATGACGATGGTATACTGCCCCGAAAGCTCGGTGATCAGGTTCTCGATCTTGGCGGTGGCAATGGGGTCGAGCGCCGAGCAGGGCTCGTCCATCAGCAGCACTTCCGGGTCGGATGCGACAGCGCGCGCGATGCAAAGCCGCTGCTGCTGCCCGCCCGAAAGCCCCAGTGCGGTCTCATTCAGCCGGTCCTTGACCTCGCCCCACAGCGCCGCCGATTGCAGCGCGCGTTCCACGGTTTCATCAAGGATCGCCTTTTTCGTCACCCCGTCCACGCGCAGCGGATAGGTGATGTTGTCATAGATCGACATGGCGAAGGGGTTGGGCTTTTGAAACACCATCCCCATGCGCTTTCTCAGCGCGATCACATCCACGCCGGGGCCGTAGATATCGAAGCCGTCCACCGTGATCCGGCCCTTGATATGCAGGTCATCGACCAGATCGTTCATCCGGTTGAAGCAGCGCAGCAGCGTTGACTTGCCACAGCCCGAGGGGCCGATCAGCGCGGTGACCATGCCTTTCTGGATGGCGAGGTTGTTGTCATGCAGCGCCTGGGCCTTGCCGTACCACAGGTTGAAATCCTGTACATCGAGCGCCGCGCCCTCGCTGCCCTCGCGGACATGATAAGCCGTCGGTTCGAAATGGGTAGCGGCGGGGTCGGTGATGGTGTCGCTCATGTCAATCTCCCTGCGCGGGCGGCGGCTCAGAAGGCGCCGGTGGCGTATTTGCGCTTCAGCCGGTTGCGGATGATGATGGCGGTGGCGTTCATGGTCACGATCAGCGCCAGAAGCAGCAACGTGGTGACGAACACCATGGGCTTGCCGGCCTCGGAATTGCGCGACTGGAAGCCCACATCGAAGATGTGAAAGCCCAGATGCATGAAGCTGCGGTCAAGATGGATGAAGGGGTAGAATGTGTCGACGGGCAGGGCCGGAGCCAGCTTGACCACCCCCACCAGCATCAAGGGCGCCACCTCGCCGGCGCCGCGCGCCATGGCCAGGATCATGCCGGTCATGATGCCGGGCATGGCCTTGGGCAGCACCACATGGCGGATGGTCTGCCATTTCGACGCCCCGCAGGCCAGCGAGCCCTCGCGCATCGAGCGCGGCACGGCGGCGAGCGCCTCTTCCGAAGCCACGATCACCACCGGCACGGTCAGCAGCGCCAGCGTGAGCGAGGCCCACAAAATGCCGCCCTTGCCGAAGGTGGGGTTGGGCAGCGCCTCGGGGTAGAAGAGCTGGTCGATGCTGCCGCCCATCGTGTAGGCAAAAAAGCCCAGACCGAACACGCCATAGACGATCGAGGGCACGCCGGCGAGGTTGTTGACCGAAATGCGAACAATCGATGTCAGCCGCCCCTGCTTGGCGTATTCGCGCAGGTAAAGCGCGGTGATCACGCCGAAAGGCGCCACGAAGATCACCATCAGAAGCGTCATCGCGACGGTGCCGAAGATGGCGGGCAGCACGCCGCCCTGGGTATTGGCCTCGCGCGGCTCGGATGAGACGAATTCCCACCAGCGCGACAGGTAGATGCCGATCTTCTCGGCCAGACCCAGATCATTGGCGGGAAAGACGCGCACGATCTGGCTGAGTTCGGTATCGACCGTGCGCCCGCCGACCTCTTCCAGCACGATGCGATAGTCGCGGTCGCGCGCGCGGATCTCGTTTACCCGCGCCTGCAGTTCCTGGTACTCGGCCTGCAATTCGGCGATGCGCGCCTGGCTCTCGGCGACGATCGTCTGCGCGCGCTCGCTGTCCTCGCCATGGCGGATGATGGCGCGGCGCTGATCCAGCCGCTCGCGCTCGATGAGAAAGTTGAGCCCGCCGATCTCGCGTTGCTCGATGCGCCGGATCTCGTTGAACCGCGTGCGCGCGGCGGACTGCTCGCGCGCCAGTGTGCGGCGGTCCCAGTCAACCTCCTGCCCGTCGATGGTCAGCCCGGCGATGCGGCCGATGAACACGCCCCATTGCTGGCGCTCGAAATAGAAGAAATCCTCGGGCCGTGTGACATTGGCGACCTCGAAATCGGAAACCCAGCGAAAATCGTCGCCATAGATGTCGAAATTCGCGGTCTGGTAGAGGGTGCGGTCGGCAAAGCCGAAATTCGCCTCGATCTCGGCGCGCTGGGCATCATCGAGCCCGGCCAGCACCGTGTCGCCGGGGCGGTAGGGGCCACCGCGGCTGGGCACGCCGGCCAGAACGGTGCCGTCGCGCAGCTCGACCTGTTCGATGGGCTTGGGCCAGAAGGTGGTGAAGCCGTTCCAGGCGATCATGGCCAGAAAACCGGCGATCAGGATGATGCCCAGCGCCAGCGCGCCGCCCAGCGCCCACAGGCCCGGCTCGCCCACCGCCGAGATATCGGCCGAGAAGCGCCGCACCCGGCGCCCGCCGCGCCCGCCACCGGCGCTTTCGCGCGCCGCCACCCCGGCCAGCCCGGCGGCGCCCGAGGCGGGGATGTCCTGTTCACTGGAAAGGGTCATGTCGGTCCTCGGTCAAGCTGTGTACGGTGGTGGTTTGTGGGGCTCATTGCCTTTTCCCGCCCGTGCCGCAGGCACCGGGCCCCCCCCCCCCCCCCCCCCCCGGCCGGCCCCCCCCCCCCCCCCCCCCGCCGGGCGCACCCCCCCCCCCCCACAAATAAATAAAACACCCACGACAA
>JAFIEG010000058.1 GCA_020832665.1 Pararhodobacter sp.
GGCCGAGGCCGAGGCGCTCGACAATCTGCTTTCGCAAGGATCGTTGGTTGCGGGGAACCGCAACAGACGATCCCTGCGTAATGGGTCTGGAAGCGCAAAAACCTCCGCAGCTGGGCCAGCGGAGGTATCGCAAGTATCGTTGGTTGCGGGGGTAGGATTTGAACCTACGACCTTCAGGTTATGAGCCGCAAGCTAACACATTTCGCATTCCATTTAATTTCAATGACTTAGCGTACAAGTCTTTGACAGGTCGAACCTATTCGCCGTGATTGCCCGGATTTCAAGGGGCGCAAGCGGGGCTCGACGAGCCCAAAACGGCGTTCACGGGTTGACCAGGCGTTGACCAGAGCAGTCAGACGATCATTTTGCGGAGGCGTCGCAGATTGCCATTCCGGAGTCTTCGCCATCAATTGGCTTGACCACCTCATCAGTGATCGAAGTCGACCAGCAGCTTGTCGCTCTCGGCCGATTGCTGAAAACGCAACCTACAGCCGTAGCGCCGTCGCATATGACCGAGTGATCGCTCGAGATCCTGCCGAACCTCGCACATTCGCTCGTCGATCCAGCGCATTTCAGCTGTGAGCCGAAACTCATCAAATGCAACGGTCAACGTGATGTCGCTCTCCAGCCCAGCCGCTCTGAGTTCTTCGCAAAGGTCTCGCAACGCGGATCCGGCGCGCTGGATGACGTCGCGGCGCGCACCCCATGCCGCCCCCCAGCGTTCGAGGAACCGGATGACATCTCGGGCAGGTTCCTCCGGCTTCAGCACGAGATGTGTGCGTTTGATCACGCCCAGGCCGAGCAAAAGGTTAAGGATCACGACAACCGTCGTCGCGAAGGCAAGCGGGCTGCCAAGGAACGCAGCGGCCCAGTCAGGCGCCTCACTCGCCGCCTCCGGCACCAGGTCGAGCCCGACACCTGCCAGCACCGAAAGACCGATTATGAAGGTCCGGCGCGCGTCGATGAGCCGCGACACGATGAGCTCGATCCCTGAAATCAGTAGAAAGCAGGACGTGAACAGAAGCCCGGCTGCAATCACTGGCCCTGGCATTAGTGTGACCGCCAGCGTCAGCTTTGGAACGAAAGCGAGCGTCACGAATATCGCGGCGACCAAAACCCCGATCACGCGCGAGGTCGCGCCGGTCGCTTGTGCCAGACCGATATTGCTGCCGCTCACCGACGTGCCTACACCTCCCAATATACCTGACGAGAGATTCCCGGCTGCGTCCGCGATGATCCCGCCCCGAGCAGAGGCCATGTCCGGGCGCTTCCACGTAGGATCGTTCGCGCGTTGCGCGCTGGTGATCAAACCAACCACCTTGATGTTTGACGCCAAGGCCGCGATCAGGAATGGGAGCATGAGAAGCGGACTGACCGAAAGCGCAAAGGCAGGACGGTCAGGCAAGGAAAGCCACGGCGCGGCCCTCAAGATCTGAAAGGTTTCGGCGTCGGCGAGTCCGATGGCGAGTGCCGCGGCGTATCCGGTCAGCAGGCCGAGGATCGCGGCATAAAGACGAAGGCTTCCACGCCGCGAAACCGTGCCGGTGACCATGACCAGCAATGTCAGAGTGCCGACCGCCAAGGCGCGCGGATCGACCACGGCGCGATGTTCTGTTAAGCCCAGGAGCAGCGGCAAGGCCACCTTGATGAGCGAAAGGCCGATCATCAGAACAACGACGCCGCAGACCTCGGGCGGAAAGAGCTTGCGCAGGCGACCGATGATCTGCGACAGGGCGAGCCCCATCGCCCCCGCCAGGAAGGTCATTCCGAAGACCAGCGCCAGTCCGCCCGCCTGCGCGGCGAGCAGCGTCGGCGGCAGGTATATTGCCGACGGGATCTGTGGTGCCAAAAAGCCAGATCCCACCGGACCCAGGCGCTGCAGCTGCAGGAGCGTCGCTATACCCATAGCGATCAGCGTCATGCTGACAAGCGAGGCGGTCTGAGCACCGGTAAGCCCCGCCGACTGCCCGACCAGAACCGGCACCGGCAGCATCACGAGGGCAATGACTACATGCTGTACCGCGAGCAGCAGGAGATGTCGCGGTGGAGGGGTATCGTTGAGCCCATAGACAAGATCGCTCGGCAGCGTGGTGGCTGCCTCGATTTCGCCATATAGCCTCGCGACATCGATGGCCGCGGCCGCCTGCGATGCCAAGGCGGTCAGGAGTTGAAGATCACCGGCACTGAAGTCTCGTTGCGTCTCGTTGCCTGCGATGATCAGGCCGATCACACGGTTCTTCGATTTCAGCGGGCTGCAGGCGATCGAGCGGAGATCGTTCTCTGCACCAAACGCCCGCGAGTCGGCTGCCAGGTCGTTCACGATCTCGCCCGATCCGCTGCGCAGGATGTCCGCGAGCAGGCCGTGGTCGAGAGGAAGTGACGACCGGGAGTGCACTTCTGCCCCCAGTGAGGCGACAAGGTCCAGCGTCCCGCTTTCCTCGTTGAGAAGCAGTACCGCCACGCCGTCACAACGAGTGAACCTTTGCGCCTCATCACAGGCGATGCGGGCCACGTCCTCGATATCCGGGACAGCGAGGAAACGGTCGGTAACACTGTAGAGCATCGAGAGCTCGCGATACCTGTCGAGCGCGTCCGCGGCGAGCGCCCGGCCCTCGATGTCGAGTTCGGCGACGGCGCTGAGCGAGGCCGCAAGCGCCCCTGCATTCGCGCCATGGACGTGCCCGAGCACGTCTCTGCCGGCCATCACCGGATGTGCATCACCCCCATTGGCGGCGGTGATGGCGGCAGGCGCGCCCTCAAGGGAGTCCGTCACCCGGCAGTCGCGGTATTCGGGCCGCGCCAGCAGCGCCAAGACCGGCTTGCGTCGGAGCAGTCGCCGAAGCCGATGATCAGCGTTCGGGGAGGCGCCAGCGTCAGCGTCCACGAGCCAGGATCTCGCGCGCGGTCGCCACGAGCACATCGGGGTCGAACGGCTTGGTCATGAACCTGTCGGCACCGACGCTGACGCCCCTCTGGCGGTCGTATTCCTGTCCCTTCGAGGTCAGCAAGAGGACGTAGGGCGCTCGCGCTGGCGCGTCCTTGCGGATGGCTTCGCAGACGTCAAACCCGTTCAGCTTGGGCATCATGACGTCGAGGATGACCAGGTCGGGATCCTGCGCGCGGACCTCTGCTAGGGCTTCTTCCCCGTCTTCGGTCACGATCAGTTCCACGCCCTCGGCCTCGAGCTCCTCGAGACTCAGCTCGATCAGGCGCCGGATGTGTGGTTCGTCGTCGCAGATCAGGATCTTGCCGGGCATGCCCTCTCCTTTCCGGTGCTGTCGCCTTCCCGGACCTCAGCGCGCGGAAGCGTGAAGGCGAAACGACTGCCCGCGCCAAGCACGCTTTCGACGCGGATCTGCCCGCCATGCTGCTCGACGATCTCGCGGCAGATCGCCAGGCCGAGCCCTGTCCCCCGCGGCTTGTCGGTCAGCGTGTCGCCGACCTGTTGGAACTTCTCGAAGACCCTGTCCTGCTCTTCCGGCGCGATGCCCGTCCCGGTGTCCACCACCGCAAATTCGACGAAATCCTCGCCCAACCGCCTCGCCTCGCAGCGAATCTCTCCGGTTGGGGTGAACTTCACCGCGTTCGAAATGAGGTTTATCAGAACCTGCATGATGCGGTCGCGGTCGGCACGGACCCGCGGGACATCGTCGGCAACGCTCATATCAAAGGCCAACCCCGCGGCTTCGTGCAAGGTGGCGGTCGCATCGCGAGCCTGTGCCAGCAGCTCGGTGGGATCGGCATCGGCAATGTCCCATTCCATCGCCCCGGCCTCGATCTTCTCGAGATCGAGAAGGTTGTTGATCAGCGTGGTCAGGCGATCGCCTTCGGAGAGGATGATGCCGACGTATTCCTCGATCTCGTCACCCTGCGCGGCGGTGTCCGGGCTGGTACGTTCCAGTTCGGGAAGGATGCTGCGCTGTAGTCGCCGTCGAATCATTCGCGTGAAGCCGAGGATCGAGGTCAGCGGCGTCCGCAGCTCATGGCTAACATTAGCGAGGAACGCTGACTTCGTGGCGTTGGCAGCTTCGGCAGCGCGCCGCGCCTCGACCAGCGAACCCTCGCGGTCGCGCAGCTCGCGCGTCACCCGGTCGAAGACCGCCACTGCTCGGGCCATGGCGCCGATCTCGTCGGTGCGCTCCCGTCCCGGAACCACCTCAACCGGCCGGCCCTCGGCGATCGATGATAGGATGCCGATCATCTGCGTGATCGGTCGCGTGATCGCGCGCCCGACCGAGAGCGTCACCAGGACCGCGGCAACAATGATCGCAAGCGAGCCGAGACCGAGCCAATAGACTGATCGAGCGACTTGTGCCTCGGTCTCGGCAGCGCTGCGCTGCGCCGATGCCAGCGACCGCTCGGCTAGCTCGGTGATGTAGGACTGAAGCTGCTGGTAATGCGCCATCACCGTACTGACCGCGATCGAGTCGACCTCTGGTGCAGCGATCAAACGGCTTGCGACCGCGCTGTAGATGCTCAAGAAATCGTCGATGTTGCGAACGACATCGGCTTCCGCCGAACGCTCCAGATCAGCCCTCAGCGCGCTGAAGACCTCTTCGATTTGCTCAAGGCGCAGCAAGATCGACGCTCTGAGGTCGCGCAACACCTCGTCGTCGGAATCGAGGCGCTGGCTGAGTTGTAGGTAGCGCAGGACCTCCGCCTGAGCCTCGGAGGTGCCGAGCAACAGTTGCGTGCTGGTGCTCGTGGCGTAGGCGAGCGGGCCGTGCACGACGTCGAGGAAGGCGCTTTGCTGCTGGCGCAGCGCCTGGTAGGAAACGACCATGACCAGGAGCATGAGCACAATGACGATGGTCGGCGCTACGAAGACCATGACCTTGATCGACTGCGGTCCTCGGCGAATCATTGCTGAGCCCACCCATGCATTTCTGGCGCGGCGGGATTTGCTGGAGCCAGAACGCAAGGCTGCGCGACAAGCGCCACCGGCAGGTTCCCCGGAGCGATCGCCTTCAACGCCACGCACTCGCCATCCCGGCAAAGTTCGTAGCCTCTACCATGCGCTGAATTGGCCAGATCGACGCGCGGCAGGAGCGGCAGATCTGGGACGTAGCGCCAGATATTGCCTTCGCGACGGGCGCCAGCGGGCGGCTCCATGCCCGCGCCGATACGCGAGATGCGCGCCTCCACGAGCCGCAACTGCCCGGCCTCTACCGCGTAGTCTTCTTCCCAAGCGCTTCCCTCGATCGTATGGACCCAGCGGAGCGTCACCGTCGGTGCCGGCAGGACGGTGATCGGACCACTGGCGATAACGGCTATGCACAGGGCCGACATTGGCGACATCACGCCCTCCTACTCGGCTAGACCTTGCTCGCGAAAGTAGCGCAGCGCGCCAGGATGAACCTCGATTGGGCGCGCCGCGAGCGCAGCCTCGCGCGAGATGACGGTCGCCGCGCTGTGGGCCTCGCCAATCGCGGCTAAGTTCTCATAGATCGCTTTGGTGATCGAGTAGACAAGCTCTTCCGACGCCTCGGAAGTGGTGACGAAAAAATTGTTGAGCGCCGCCGTCGCAACTGCCTCGTCCTGACCGAGGTAGCTCTCCGCTGGAATCTCTATCGGAAAGAACATCCGCGAATGAACCTCCACGATCGCGGGATCGATGGGAACGATCCGGATGTCTGCGCGCTGGCTCGCCTCGTGCACGGCGGCGACGCCCAAGCCCGCCGAAATGATGACGGCATCGAGCTCGCCCCTCAGGAATAGATCGACGCTCTCTCCGTAATGCAGGTATTCCACCTGTAGCAGATCCGCGTAGCTAAGTCCGGCTGCTCCAAGAAGGGCCCGCGCGTTCAACTCATTGCCGCTGCGGGCAGGACCGACGGAGACCCGTTTGCCGGCAAGATCCTCGAAGGTGTCGATCCGGCCGTCCCGATGGGCTACGACATGAATGAAGTTGGGATACGCCGCACCGACCAGCCGAATGTTGGTCCGCGAGCTTGGAAAGCCCGCCTCCGGGTTGCCGGCCTGAGCCTCGGCCAGTATGTCGCCCTGCGCAAGCGCCAGCACGCCTTCACCCCGCTGCAGCATGTTCAGGTTTTCAACCGTGGCTTGGGTAGAAAGCACTGTGAAATCGAGAGCTGGCAAATCCCGCTCGAGGATTTCCTGCAGCGCAAGCCCGACCGGGTAATAGACGCCAGAAGTTCCGCCAGTTAGGATCTGCAAGCTGCCGGCTTGCACCGCAGGCGCGCCCAAAGTCATCGCCGCAACAATGGCAAACCTCTTCCAGAATCTCATCTGTTCCCCTCCCTGCCTCCTATGTCATGGTTTATAATACCCAATTTTCTGTTCGCGCGGACAAAAAATGATGTCCCGGACACGCCCGCTGTCAGAAACCGGCATTCTCGCGAGAAGCTGTGCCATCGACGGCCCTCGCTTCGATGGACCGCTTTCCGACCAGCACGCCGATCTTTCCGCATGCGCGAAGAAACCCGAGCACTCGAAGGAAATGACCGAAAGGTCCGCAATCGAAACCTGCGGCAGAGGAAGGTCGTACGCTTTGCATGAACTGTAGGTGTCAGGCGGCTTCAATTAACGCCGCAATCGTGGCTCTGGGCTGAGCAAGTCGATGTGTCCGCCGCCTGCGAAAGGGAGCGGTCGCGTCCCAACATTGTTCCGCCGACGGTGCCGGCTGGCTAGGCCCGGGATAATACAGAGCGAGAGATTCCCCCTCGGCGGTTCCGCGATTCGCGCCCCGTCCGCGCTCGGCGCCAAAACTAACCCATTGACGAAGCTACCCGGAATTTGCACCGCGCTTCAATTCCACCTTCCGCCTGTTTTCCTCCCCCCGCCTCGTGATCTGACTTGATAGAGGCGCGAATCCACGCCTGTGTCCATCGGGAAAGGAGGGCCGGACGCATGGCCAGACGGGTGAAGCTGAGTGAGAAGGTACTGCGAGATGCCGAGCCTCTTGAAGGCAAGAGCTACCAGATCTTCGACACCGAGATCCTCGGCCTTGCCGCGAAGGTCCAGTGCTCGGGCACGCGCACCTTCACGCTGGACTACCGCTTCGCCGGTCGCCAGCGGCGCATGACCATCGGCCGCTGGCCGGAATGGAGTGCCACAGCCGCGCGCGAGCGCGCCCGGGAACTGCGCCGGATGATCGACGAGGGGCAGGACCCGCTGTCGGCGAGGGAGGATCTGCGCGAGGCCCCACGAATCAAGGACATGATCGACCGCTATATCCGCGAGCACCTGCCCAAGCTTGCGCCCGCGAATGCCGGCGATCAGATCTCCATGCTGCGCAAGATGGTCGAGCCTGCCTGGGGCAACCGCCTCGTGACCGACATCACCAAATCCGATGTAGCCAAGTTTCTCGACTTCGTAGCCGAGGGCCGGCCCCGGCCCTGCAAGCAGAAGCCGAACAACCGCGCCCGCAAGCTGCAGGGGCACAAGCCCACGCCGGTGCGCGCCAATCGCGTGGGGGAAATCCTGCGCAAGATGTTCACGCTGGCCATGGAATGGGAATGGCGCGCGGACAACCCGGCGCAGGGGTTTCACCGTCGCATTGAGCATGCCCGCGAGCGGTTTCTCAGCCCGGAAGAACTGACCCGGCTCGCCGCCGTTCTCGACAAGGCCGAGGACCAGCGCGCCGCTGCGATCATCCGCATGTGCATGCTGACCGGCGCGCGCGTGGGCGAGGTGCGCACCGCACGGTTCGAACAGTTCAACCTCGATTATGCGATCTGGTCCAAACCCGCCTCGACCACCAAACAACGCAAGATCCACCGCGTGCCGATCTCGCAGGATGTGGTCGCGATCGTGCGCCAGCGCCGGCTGGTGGTGCCGCGCGGCAATCCGTGGCTCTTCCCCGGCGACGCCGTCGGCAAACCCGTCCGCGAAATCCGTCGCTTCTGGATCAGGGTGCAGAAGGACGCGGACCTGCCGGATGTGCGGATCCATGACCTGCGCCACACCTTCGCCTCGCTGCTCGTCTCGGGCGGCGCCTCGCTCGAGATCATCGGGCGCCTGCTGGGCCACAGCCAGATGCAGACCACCCAGCGCTACGCGCATCTCATGGAATCGCCGCTGCGTGCGGGCGTGGACAGCGTGGCAAGCATCTTCCGCCCACGGCCCCAGCTTGTTCATGATGCGGAAAAGAAAACGCGCTCGGCCTGAGCGCCGGGCATCAATTGCCCCCGCGCAGAATTCGCCAGATCAAAATGATACGCTTACGAATCGTGCTGTCCTCGGGAACCTTGCCCGACCGCGAATTGCGCACGAACCATTCCTGAGCCTCCCCCACCAGTTCGGCCTGGCTCGCGGGCAGCCCCTCATCATTGATGCGCTTGAAGAGCCAGGCATACATCGCATCCCAGTCGTAGCGCGGTGTCGCCCCGGCCGTACTGGCGCTGCGCCGCAACAGGGCGCGCTCATCCTCATAGCGCTGCACATCGTGCGCTGGCACCAGCAGATCCGTACTGCGGATCAGCAGGCCCTCGGCCGGATCGGTGATGAAGATCCACTCGCCGCCATCATAAGGCGCGATGCGCCGCAGTGTCGCAGCCTCCTCGCTGGGTCCGAACCTGCGGAACATCGGCAGCATGTCAGCGACATTGACCTGCACCAGCCCCCCGATGCGCTGGTGCCCGCAGGTGACGGGCGCGATCCCCGCCACCACACGCAGCTGCCCCAGGATGGCGGCATCCACCACGCGGTGCAGCGCGCATTCCCACCGGATCGCGAGCTCCATGATCGAAAAGAATGCGCTTGGTGAAATGCTCATCATCAATCTCCTTTCTCATCCACCAATCCGTCGGCCGCACATGCCCCGGCACGGCCAGCGACAAACGCGGGCAATGCGCCGCCTGCCGGGCGCCCGGGGGCGCTCAGGTGGGAGGTTTGCGAGGGCAATGTGCCGTTGGAGAGCGAGAATCGCTCCGGCCAACACGCGGAGGTTGCGAAACCCATTCGGCGAATGCACTAGCAGGGCGTTCACGCTCGCGTGATCGCGCGTGATCCTGTCATCGGCGCGCGGTCCTCCGGGGGAATGCCTCCCCGTGCGGTTCCACCTTCGATTCGCGCGGCCTGTTCCGGCGTAACCCGGACGGGATCGTGCGAGCATCGGGCGGGCGCCGAACCACGCGCGAAGGGGGGTGGAATTCGGCCCGGAAAATTCCGGAAATCGCGCCCGGATCGGCCGTGATCAGAAACCCCCACACCCCGAAAGCCCAGTAAAACAAGGGGTGGAATTCGATCCTGGCTTCAATTCCACCTTCCGCCTCGTTTCCACCCCTTCGCCTCTGATTCGATCTCCCCGGCCCGAACCGCATCGGGCCTGGACCAAGGAGATCATCGATGTCGGAGACCATGACCATCGAGGCCGGCGCGGAGCCCCTGCATCTGCTGGCCGACTGGATCAGCCGCGAGCAGCTCGCGCGCGAGCTGTCTGTCACCCCGGACACGCTGGGGCGCTGGGACGCGAGGCGCGAGGGCCCTCCCTGCACCCGCATCGGCCGCAAGGTGTTCTATCGGCGCAGCAGCGTCGAGCAGTGGCTGTTGAGCCGCGAACAGGGCCGCCCCGCCGCCACTCAGCGCCGGGGGCGGCGATGACCGCGCCCCTGCCCCGCCCCTGGCCGAAGGCGCGCGTGCTCGAGGCCCGCGCCGTCATCGCCGATGTCGCGCATCATTCCGATCATCTGGTCCGTCTCGCCTGCAACGTGCTGACACGGCATGGCGAGACCGAGGCGGAGAGGCGCGATGCGCGCGCCCTTCTCTTCGCAATCGATGCCCGCTGCCCGGCCCGCCATCGCCATGCCCAGCGCGCCGATCACGATGATGCCCCGGAGGTGCAGCGATGAAGCGACGTGGCACCCCCGAGGCCGATCTGCAGCGCGCGGCGGTCAAGGCGCTGCGCTTTGCCCTGCCCCGCTCGGCCATCATCCACCATTGCGCCAATGAGGTGACCGAGCCCGGGCCCCGCGGTGCGAAGCGCCAGGCGATCCTCGTCGGCATGGGCGTCCATCCCGGCTTTGCCGATCTGATGGTGCTCTGCGATGGGCGCGTGCTGTTTCTGGAGCTGAAGTCCAGCAAGGGGCGCCTCAGCCCGGATCAGGAGGCGTTTCGCGATGCGGTGATGGCGCAGGGTCACGGCTGGGCGCTGGTGCGCTCGCTCGACGACGCGCTGGGCGCGCTGGCGGATCACGGATTCACCACCCGCGTCGCGGCCCCGGTTCGGAGGCCCGCGCCATGAGCCACGAGGCCACCAACTGGGCGATCAAGCAGCGCGGGTTGAAACCCACGACGAAGATCGTGCTCTGGCATCTCTGCGACAGGTTCAACCCGGACTATGGCTGCTTCCCCTCGCAGGAGCGGCTGGCCCATGACTGCGAGATCAGCCGATCGACGCTGAACGAACATCTCGGCCATCTGGAGGCGGCGGGGCTCCTGCGTCGGGTGCCCCGCATTCATCCTGTCACGAAGCGGCAGATGCCCACCCGCTACATTCTGGGTTTCGAGCCGGGGTTCACACCAGATGATCCAGACCCGTGTCCGGAACCCGGACATGGTGAATTGCCCTTCGATGACATGGCCCATGATGATGGGAAATCCGGCAACGAGTCACTCGATCTGCCCGAGCCGTGTCCGGAAACAGGACACGGGACCGAGGTCAGAGCCGTGTCCGGTTTTGCGCCCGACCCGTGTCCGGAAAATGCCGAAAGCCGTGTCCGGAATCCGGACACTAACCCTGTAAGAGAACCTCTAAGTAAACCAGTAAAGGAGGAGAAGGACGCGCGGGCGCGCGAGGCAATCTCCGAAAAATTTTTCGGGGAGTTGCTTTCAGCGCTGGGCCTCGATCCCGCCGCCCTGCCCGGCTGGTGGCAGGGCTGGCCACCGCGCGAGCATGTCCGCCGTTGGCGCGACGATCTGGGTCTCGACGAGGAGGCGATCCTCACTGTCGCCGAGGCCTCACGGCGCGACCATCCCGAGCCCCCCGATGGGCCCAAGGCACTCGATCGCGCCATGCAGCGCGCCTCCCAACGCCTGAAACAGACGGGAGCGCCAATTTCGCACTGGGGTTCCGCAGCCGCAGGCGATACCCGACGCCGGAAGCGCGACGATGGCCCCAGGCCCAGCGATGACGAGCTGGCGGCCTTCTACGCCGATCTGGTGAACTCCGACAAGTTCCTGCCCGCCAGCATGATCAGCAACGCCATGTGCGAGGTGATGCTGGCGCGCGGGCTGGTGACGGTCGAGCGCCTGCGAGCACGGGGGGTGCGATGAGCAGGATCGATCGACGACTGGCGCGCATGTCGGTGCCTGGCACCGGGCGCGGCACAAGGGCCAAGCGCGCCATGCCCGTGCAGACGGCACTGGAATGGGCGTTTCGGGTCGAGAAGGCGCAGCTGGACCTTCCCGAACGCCCGGATCCCGAGCGCGGCCAGGGCTTCGGCTTCGGCCTCGAATACGTCCTGCTGCAGCGTGCCGCGCTGGGCTGCAAGATCGACGGCGGCCAGCACAAGATCGGCGGCTACACCCACGAGGACGCCGAAGTCATCGCCGCCACCGTTGCCGGGATGCCTGACAGCCTGGGCGGCAAGCGCATGGCGATCCGCGTCGCCGAGCTGGCTCGTGCCGGGCTCACCCCGGACTGGATGCCGGGCGCCGTCCCGCGCTGCGTGCCCGTTGAGATGGAGCGCAACCGGCATGGCGCGCGCGCGGCCACGGTGGTGGTCGGCACCGCGCGTGTCCGCGTCCGTGGCCCAACTGTACGGGGCACATGGAAAACCATCGAAATCCTGGCCTGCCCCGTCACCTTCTCACCCCACCCCGAACAGATCGCCGCCGCCCGCCGCGCTTATGACGACTGGTGGCAGGCTCTCGCCTGGGTGCGAGAGGGGCTGATCGAGGGAGGGATACTGCGGGAGGTGGAGGTGACAGAGGCGATGCCGAAAGTTAGGCCGTGGGAACGATAGAAGAACGAAGTGAGGCAACAAAGAAAGCGGCCAAAGCGCGTTGGGGACAGTCAGTTCAGCAGCAACTTAATTCCTGTTTGCCCACCCCGCCAATGAGGGTCCTACCTATGTTTTAAAGTGGAAGCAAGCAATGTATGCCTGCTTCCAAGCCGTAAAGAGAGGAACTCGAGAGGCGGACAGTTACAGCGTCTCCGACGGCAACTCAATTCCGAGTTCATTGAAGTAGCGCGCGGCGCCAGGGTGCCAAGTCATAAAGCTGTTGGCGACCGCGTTCTCGGGAAGCGATTCGCGCGCTGCGGAATGCCCCTGTACCAACTGCTCGTGGTTTTCCATCACCGCTTTGACGATTTCGTAAACCAGATCATCCGGCAGGCTCTGATGGGCGATTGCGAAGTTCCACATCGTGACCGTCGATTTGTCTTCCGTCTGTGCTTCGTAGGTTCCGGCAGGCACAATAGCAGGAGAGAGTTCCGGCATGTGCTCGACTAACGTCGCCACCTGCTCTGGTTCGAAACCGAAGAAAGTGGCAGGGCGGCGGGTTTCGAACTCCCTGTAGGCGGGCGCAGGCAGGCCAGCGGCGGTGCCTATCACATCAAGAAGCCCGTCGGCGGCTTGGCCCATCTGATCAGAGTAATTCCCGAAACGGATGGCTGACGGGGTGATATCCAGCACTTCGAGTAGCATGGGGATGTAGTTTCCCGGAAACCCACCGCGCGGGCCGACGCCAATTGTTCGGCCGTTGAGGTCGTTAATGCTGCGGATGCCTGTGCTCGTTTGCGTCGCGAAGAAAAAAGGAGAGGAGAACATCGGGAACAGTGCACGGACCTCGCGAAAGCGCTGGCCTCCGGTCCATTCTCCAGTGCCTTCCCAGCCCTGCATAGCTACACCCATTGCCACCTGACCGAGCTCAGCTTCATTGCTGTTGACCAGCGCAGTATTCTGAGCGCCGCCTTGAGTGGCACGCGTACTAATATTTACGCCGGTCGCGCGCGCCGCCAGTTGCCCCCACACTTCTGCGTATATCGCGAAGGTCCCGCCTGCGGAGCCGGCTGCGAGTGTCAGGGAACTGGGCCAATGCGCCTCAGGTGTGCTGCGGTCTTGGGCGCGCAGCATTCCTGCAAGCGCCAGTGAAGTTGCTGCCAGGCCGCCTCCGACGACATGTCTACGTTTAAGCATAGTGCCCTCCCATTTGTGGTATTTGAACACGCTTGGATACTGCGGAGCTGTTCAACGGTATGTTAAGCGATAATCAACAAGCTAGTCAACTAGTCAACTAGGATCAGAGCCCCTTAATCAGGTTGAGGCGGCTCTGCCTGCATAATTCAAACTCCCGGACAGACCGCGGCAACGCGCAGATGGAGTGGCTTCGGTCGTTCTTCCCGAAGATGCATGGCAAGCCACGGGTTGATGACCCGCGCGCGCTGAGCGGAATAATATTTCTCAATCGCAATGGGTTGAGGTGGTACGACGCGCCATCAGAGTATGGTCCGCCGAAGGCAGTCTAACCCGCTGGTTCCACTGGAGCCGGATGGTGGTCTTCGCCCGGCTCATGGAGGGGCTGGCCTCCGATGGCGGCGTGGAAAAGGTCGTCATGATCGACGCGACATATCCCAAGGCGCATCGCACGGTCTCGGGCTTGCGGGCGGGAAAAGGGCACTAAGACAAGCGCGGGCGTCTGAACAGGCGCACGAAGGGTGGTCTGAATACCAAGCTACATGCCGTGACGGATGCGAAGGGATGGGCCCATCCGCTCCTTCATGACAGGCCGGCTAGGTCAGCGACTACATGGGCGCAGCGGCCCCGCTGGGCAGCCTGCCTGCCGCTGAATGGCTGATCACCGACCAAGGCTTTGACGCCGACTGGTTCCAGGAAGCGTTGAAACACAGAGGGATACGGCCCTACAACCCGGGCCGGAAGTCACGCTGCAAGGCCGTCCTATATGACAAACGCCGATACAAGCGGCGCAACCGGATCGAGATCATGTTCGGCAGACTGAAGGACTGGCGCCGGATCGCCACCCGCTATGACAGATGCGCTATCGTGCTCCTCTGCGTCGTCGCCCTCGCTGCTACCACCCTGATCTGGCTTTGACGATCAATGAGTCTAGCTATACACATCTTACGATTCGGACACAGGCAACGGATCAGCGCGATTCTGCCTCGGCCAGCGCATCAATTACTGCGAGGCAGAATTCCGGAAGGTCATCGGGGCAGCGGCTGGTTATCAGACCTCCATCCACCACGACTGCGCTGTCCTCCCAAACACCGCCAGCGTTCACGATGTCGTCGCGCAGGCTTATCCACGATGTAACACGTTTGCCGCGTACGATTCCGGCAGAGATCGGCAGCCACGGCGCATGGCAAATTGCGGCAACTGGACGGTCGAGTTCGTGCATGCGGCGCACAAATGCTACAATTTTGGGCTCTCGCCGCAATATGTCCGGGGCAAAGCCACCCGGGATGACCACCGCATCGAAATCCTCCGGCACTAAGTCAGTCATGTTTTTTATGACGTAGCGATTCCCCTCCACCATTGGGATGGGGGGCACCGGATAACCGAAACGTCCGGAAATCGGCTTATCCTTTATATAAGGCCGCGCATGGAAGCTGGCGTTGTAGGTGCCTATGACGATGGACGCTCCCTCCTCGGAAAGGCGGAGCAATGGATATAGAAGCTCCAAATCTTCGAATTCGTGCGCCACCGGCATACATATTTTCTTGCCTTTAAGCCGCATGGTATTCCTCCAAATTTCGAGCGGCTTTTAGGTCGGCCGCAGGTTTATAGATTAGCGACACTTCTTGGGGCAGCAACGCGGTACAGTTGCACAATTCGCCTGAGTGCCGGAGCTCCCCCCTTCCCCGGACAGACTTATGGGCTGGCTATTCTGCGACTTTCTTCTCCCCGCTCCACCACATCCCGGCGACAATTAGAATGCCAAGGCCAAGCCCCGCCAGATCAGTGTAGCCCTCTGGCACCAGCAGGGAGATTGCTGCAACGATACAGAGCGGTCTCAGCGAAAGGGGAACCGCTCGGCGGAACATCCAACCCTCCGTGGCCGAGGCCAGCAACCATATCCCGAACAGCGCCGAGGCTACCGACTGAGTCACTTGCAGTGCTGAGCCAAAGCCGAGCAGCGCGGGGGAGAGCCAGAACATGAAGGGCACAATGAACGTCGCGAGCCCGAGCCGCAACGCGACCAAGCTGGTGCGCCAGAGGTCGCCGCCTGCGAGGCCTGCGCCGGCAAAGGAGGCGAGTGCGATCGGCGGGGTAATCGCCGACAGTACCGCGTAGTAGAAGACGAACATGTGCGCGACGAGCGGTTCGGTTCCCATCCGGATCAGACCGGGAGCGACGACGGCAGCGGCAATCGCATAGGCCGCGGTGGTCGGCACGCCCATGCCAAGCACGAGCGCGACCAGCATGGCGAATAGCATCGCTGCGAGAGGTAGGCCCGAGGCGAGGTCGAGCAGCAGAGCGGCGAAGCGGCCGCCGACCCCGGTAAGGCCAATCACACCGGCAACGACACCGGCCGCGGCGCAGACGGCGATGAGCTGCAGCACCCCTTGAACCGAACCGTGCAGCGCCGCGTAAATGGAGGCGATGGTGTGTTCTACCGTGCCCACCAGCGCGGCGAAGGGCCCTTCGCCGCGAACCAGGAGGCGGTGGGTGAACGTTGTTACTATGATCACAAGTATTGCTGTCGCGATACCGAACGCCGCCGCGCGAAACGGTGAGAAACCCTGGAACAACATGAAGATCAGCACGAGAAGCGGCGACAGTAAGTAGGCACGTTTGACTAGGCTCAGCAGCGGCGGCAACTCGTTGCGTGGGAGCCCGTGCAGCCCGGTACGCCGAGCATGAAGGTCGGCGTGGACATAGGCCGCAAAGTAGAACAGCAGCGCAGGGATGATCGCCGCTTTCACGATGTCGATGTAGGGCACGCCGAGAACCTCGGCCATGAGAAAGGCGCCAGCCCCCATCACCGGCGGGGCGAGCTGCCCACCGGTCGAAGCCACCGCCTCGACCGCGCCAGCGGTCTCCCGGTCATAGCGACCGCGGCGCATCATCGGGATGGTGAAGGTGCCCGAGGCGACAACGTTGGCGACCGAAGAGCCGGACACTGTGCCGAACATGAAGGAGGATACGACGGCGACCTTGGCCTGACCGCCACGCGCCCATCCAACGAGGCCCATCGCCAGGTCATTGAAGTAATCACCAGCACGGCTCGTCTGCAGGAAGGCGGCGAATGTAACGAACATAATAATGAAGGTCGCGGAGACTTGGACAATAGTGCCGAGGATGCCATTGTTGCCGAAGATTTCGACCGTCGCCTGCTTCCATTCCACGCCGCGGTGCTGCAGGACACCGGGCATCCAAGGACCGACGAACACATAGGCGATGAAGATCATCGCGATGATTGGCATGGCCAGCCCAGCCGTGCGGCGGGCGAATTCCAACACGATCACCGTTCCGGCAATGGCGACTGCTATGTCGAGCGCACTGGGCCCCATAAAGGAGCGCATCTCGATGCCGTCGGCATCAAGGATATAGTGAAATGGGATCGCGATGCAGACCGCGATCAGGGCTAGGTCGAGCGGACCGGGCAGGCGGCGTGCCGTGGGGCCCGCGGCGATCAGGCTGAAGCAAAGTGCGGCCCCGAAGAAAACATGCACCGCCCGGTAAATTGCCGGGTCTGGCGGCGAGACCAGCAGCGACCACATGTGCCAACAGACAAAGGCTGCGGCCAAAGCGCGCCAAAGATGCCTTACGAGATTAGGCAACTCGCGATTTGTTTGCGCTTCAAGTTCAAGTGGTGAAGAGGCCGACGGTTCCATTCTGTCCATCGTCTCCTGTAATCAATACTCTATTCGGGTGATGCGCATTTTCAGGCCGAGTGTCTTGATGCATCTCTTTTCACTTCGACGCCTTCACAGAAATTGCGAGCAATGATGCCATTCAAGCCACCGGGGCTGAATGGAACAACAATCCGAAGTTCCTGTGTCGGGGAATCTGCCTGTGCAGAAAGTGGCACGATGACGCCTATGGCCATGGTTATGGCGATGATGCCTGTTGTAAAGTATTGCATTTTCCCGCACCATCTCGAATTGCAAACAGGTCGTCTAAGCGACTTCGCGGAACGACTTCACGTAGCCGGGTCCATCGATCAGGGGGTGGTGCTTTACGAAGTCTTCGTCGATCTCAAGGCCTAGGCCGGGGCCTTGGAAGGGATGGAAGCATCCATCTGGATCTAGCGTGAACTTTTGGTCGGAAATCTCGTCGCGGAACGGATTCGCTTTGGCGACGTCTGCTTCATAGTAGCCGGCCATATCGATCGCTGCTAGAAAGTGGATCGTTGCTGCCATGTTAAGTGCCGTAGTCGAGGTGTGCGGGTTTATTGCCAGCTTGTAGGCAGAGCCCATCGCGGCCACGCGCAGCCCCTCCGTAATGCCGCCCATCTTCGAGAGATCAGGCTGAAGGATGCCAACCGTGCCACTCGTGATGAGGTCACGGAACTCAAAGCGGGTGTAGTGGTTCTCGCCGGCGGCAAGGGGGGTCGTGCCCAGTTGTGCAGCACGTTCATACAACGCGTAATCATGGGGCGAGAACGGCTCCTCGAGCCAGCCCGCATGAACATCGTCGAGGACGGGCATAATTCGGCGCACATGATCGAAGCTTGCATTGGCATTCGCGTCGGTCAGGATATCCACCTCTTCACCTAAGGCCTCGCGCACGGCCCGGATCCGAGCGATATCCGCAGTTGGGGTATCACCGATGCGAAGCTTGAGCGCACGATAGCCGCGGCCAACAAGTTCTGCAGCCTCGTCAGCCAATGTTTCAGGCGCCTGATAGCCCAATGCAATTCCGCCGGCATAGGCGGTCACAGGGGCTCCTTCGCCGCCAAGCAGCCGGAAGAGTGGCATATTGGCGACCTTGCCTCGGATATCCCAGAGCGCCATGTCGATCCCGCTCATTGCGATCGCAGCGCCTGCCCCCATGCCGTGACTGGCAAGCTGCATTTTGTAGATACGATCCCAAACCGAGACGTTCGCAAGAGCATCCATCCCCAAAATGAGATCGCTAAGTGTCGAGCGGATAAGATGTGCGACGGCTCCGGGCGCCCGGCCATGGTGAGATTCACCCCAGCCCACAACACCTTCATCGGTGGTAACTTTCACAAGCACCGCATCGCGCTTCACCGACCGACCGATACCTAGGGTCACGCTCCTTCCCTCAGGAACAGGGAAGGAGATCGGAAATGCTTCGATAGTTTGAATCTTCATGCTTCAATGTCCTCATTGTCCTCAATGCCCGAGGCTGTTGTTGGGTCCAGCCTGAAGGCTTCGGCAATCTTGTTGATGTGAAGGACTGCCAGACGCTTGGCTTCGGCAGCGTCGCGGCGCTCAAAGGCGGCCACCACTAACTCCATCTCTTCGAGAGAAGGTCGCAGACGTTCCCCGTAATTTAGGTTGTACCGCCTAAGCCAACGGACCTGGTCACGAAGATTGAGAAGCAGCCGCCGGATGCGCTTGTTGCCCCCAAAAGCATAGATTGTCTCGTGAAAGAGGTCATCGAAGGCCTCGACTTGTTCGACATTGGGGGTGCCATCGAAGTTAGCTGCAGCACGGTGAGCGACGCGCAGCATTTTGATGGCCTCGTCTGTGAGTGCTAGCGTCGCTTTTTCGGCGGCAAAGCCTTCCAACAATGCGCGAAGTTCCGTGATTTCACGAATGAAGGTCGAATCCGGGTAGGCCACGACAGTCCCGCTCTGGGCCCGGATGATGACCCAGCCCTCATGTGCCAATTGTTGCAAGGCAGTACGTATAGGTGAGCGGCCGAGCCCAAGGCTTTCAGCCAATTTGGCCTCAGAGAGGCGCATTCCGGGAACATACTCCAGCGAGAGGATACGCTCCTTTATCAAGGTGTATGCATCAACTGACGCGGCCATTAGGTTTCCGGTTCTGCTTTCTTGCTTGCCTGCCTAACTAGTTAACCAGTTGGCGTCTGTCAAAGGATATTTCATTGGCAGGTTGCTGAAAAACTCACGCCCCACCGCGTTTGGGCGCTTCATGGGTCGTTTGCCGGGCTCTCTCGTTGAGCTGAGGAGAAACGGTCGTAGCACGCATCGATCAGGTCGACGACACATGTCGTTCGAGGTTCTTTTTCAGCGGCCTGTTAGAGGATGCGCAGCTGTGTCGGCTGACAGTGATAGCCGCGGTCGACGAAGGGCGTGCCTGGTACAGGTTGCCGTCAGGATCTCAACCTGCACCAGCGCCTCGCACATGGTGTGGCCATCATACGGGATGCCGGGCATCACGCGCATGCCGAAGACGAAGCTCTCCTTGTGCGTGGTCGCAACCGAGACCTTGGAGCGGAATTTGTAACGGAGCCGTATCTTGCCCTTGGAGATGCAGTCAATCTCGGGCTCGTTCAGCGCGTAGAGCTTCCGCCTGAACCCGCACAAACCAAAAGTGGCGCGTGGGTTTACGCACAGCCTAGGCCGATCACGGCGCCCCCCTCCACGGTTCCTCCCGGGCTGCATCCGTATACGGGGGGGCTGAGCGCGCAAGTTTTCTAGCGACTGCCTTTTTCACCGGGGAATCCACTTTGAAGCCACCCCAGCAGCCTTGCCGGAAATTATGACTCAAAATCAGAATCTTACGTGATCACACCGCTGGCCAGGGTGGATTCCCTTTGGAATCCAGGGAGTCCATTTCGCGGAACCCACTGGCCACCGAAGCCACCTCTGGAAGCCACCCGCGCCGCGCCCTGCTGGAAGGCATTGATTCCAGGCGCAAAAATGGTTTGACTTTTCTAGCCCCCTTGACCTATCCCTTGATCATCGAAGAGTTGCGCCCGGAGGATACCCCCTCGCGGGCGCTTTCGTTTTCCCGACATCGCAGACCGATTTCGCCGCCAGCAATTCTGGCTGCTCGCTGGCGTCTGTCCGCCCTGCCCCATTTCCGGAAGCCGCCCATGGACCTCGTCTTCGCACCGAGCCAGATCGAGACCTGGCCGATCGACCGGCTGCGCCCCTATGCGCGCAATGCCAAGATGCATGGCGAGGATCAGGTGGCAAAGATCGCTGCCAGCATGGCCAAGTTCGGCTGGACCGTGCCCTGCATGGTCGCTGACGACGGCGAGCTGATCGCAGGCCATGGCCGGGTGCTGGCCGCCACGATGCTCGGGCTGACCGAGGTGCCGGTGATCCGGCTTGGCCATCTCGACGAGGCCGAGCGGCGGGCATACCGGATCGCCGACAACAAGCTGACCGAGTTGGGCGAATGGGACGAGGCCATGCTGCGCGACGAGATCGCTGGCCTGCTTGCCGAGGATTTCGACCTGTCGCTGCTTGGGATCAGCGACGATGATCTGGATGCGCTGCTGCGGGATCCAGTAGCGCTGGGCGGTGACGGCCCGGTCGAGGGCGAGGACGATGTTCCTGACCTGCCGGTTACACCAGCGTCGGTGCCGGGCGATCTCTGGCAGCTCGGCGTGCACCGTCTGATCTGCGGCGACAGCACCAGTGCTGATGTGGTCGGGAAGTTGCTCGGCGACGTCCGCCCCCTGCTGATGGTGACTGACCCACCTTACGGCGTTGAGTATGACCCAAGCTGGCGCAACCAGGCTGGGGCTGCGAAGACGAAACGCACTGGCAAAGTGCTGAACGACGACCGCGCCGATTGGCGTGAAGCATGGGCGCTGTTCCCCGGCGACGTGGCCTATGTCTGGCATGGCGCGCTGCACGCCGCGACCGTGGCGGACAGCCTGATGGCGGCGGGTTTCGCCATCCGCTCGCAGATCATCTGGGCCAAGGACCGGCTGGTGCTCAGCCGGGGCGACTATCACTGGCAGCACGAACCCTGCTGGTATGCCGTGCGCGCCAAGGGCAAGGGCCATTGGGCGGGCGACCGCAAGCAGACCACGCTGTGGGCCATCGCCAACCGCGATCAGGATGCCGACACCGTCCATGGCACGCAGAAGCCGGTGGAGTGCATGCGCCGCCCGATCCTGAACAATTCCAGCCCGGGACAGGCGGTCTATGAACCCTTCATGGGATCCGGCACCACGCTGATCGCGGCCGAGACAACCGGCCGTGTCTGCCTCGGCGTCGAACTGAACCCGGCCTATGTCGATGTCGCCATCGAGCGCTGGCAGTCCTTCTCTGGTCAGGAGGCCGTTCTGGCGGAAACCGGCGAGAGTTTCGCCGCCCTCAAGACCAAGAGACTGGCGGCATGACAATGCAGCTGCGCCCGAGCCAGATCGCGTTCTGGCCGCTGGATCGGCTCAAGCCCTACGCCCGCAATGCCAAGACCCACGACGCCGATCAGGTTGCCAGGATCGCTGCCAGCATGGCCGAGTTCGGTTGGACCGTCCCCTGCCTCGTCGCGGCTGATGGCGAGTTGATCGCGGGCCATGGCCGTGTCCTGGCCGCGGCGCAACTCGGTCTGGCCGAGGCACCGGTCATCGTGCTGGACCATCTGAGCGACGCGCAGCGCCGGGCCTACCGGATCGCCGACAATAAGCTCACCGAGATGGGCGGCTGGGACGAGACGCATCTGCTCGAGGAATTACGCGGGCTGATGGCCGAGGATTTCGACCTCGGGCTGATCGGCATCCCCGAGGATGAGCTCGACGCGCTGCTCCACAATGCTGATGACGACCGCGCGCCGATCGACGATGACGCGGCCGACACGATCCCCGCGCCCCCGACCGAGCCGATCACCCGCCCCGGCCACATCTGGGCGCTGGGCGATCACCGGCTGATCTGCGGCGATGCCACCGACCCGGCCGTGGTGGCGCGGCTGATGGACGGGGCGCAGGCGTCGCTGATGTTCACCTCGCCGCCCTATGCACAGCAGCGCGACTATGGCGCGGCCAAGCAAAAGGTCAGCGATTGGGATGCGCTGATGCAGGGCGTGTTCACCGCGGCGCCGGTCACTGCCGATGCCCAGCTGCTGGTGAACCTCGGCCTGGTCCACCGTGATGGCGAGTGGCTCCCATATTGGGAGGGCTGGGTCGACTGGATGCGCGCGCAGGGCTGGCGGCGCTTCGGCTGGTATGTGTGGGACCAGGGGCCCGGCCTGCCCGGCGACTGGAACGGCCGCCTCGCCCCGTCGCACGAGTTCATCTTCCATTTCAACCGTCAGCCGCGGAAGCCGAACAAGACGGTGGAGAGCAAGCACGCGGGCGAGACCCTCGGCGGCGGCGGCCTGCGTGGGGCCGATGGCACCGTCCACCGCAAGACCGGCTTCGGCAACGCGATCCAGAGCCACCGCATCCCGGACTCTGTGTTCCGGATCATGCGCCACAAGGGCGGGCTGGGCGCAGCCGGATCGCATCCAGCCGTGTTCCCGGTGGCGCTGGTCGAGGCAGTGCTGGAAACCTTCACCGCCTCCGGCGACCTGATCTACGAGCCCTTCTGCGGCTCCGGCACCCAACTGATCGCGGCTGAGCGCACCGGGCGACGCTGCTGCGCGGTGGAACTGGACCCAATGTACTGCGACGTGGCCGTGCGGCGGTGGGAGATGGCGACGGAACGGACAGCCAGCCGCATCGTCATGGAGGAGGAGGCCCGGAAGCCTGCGCGCCGGTCGCGGACGCGCGCATGACACAGTCGCGCCGCATGTCGCTGATCGAGGCCGTCACCAATGTCGCCGTGGGCTACGCGCTGGCAGTGATCACGCAGATCGTGGTGTTCCCCTGGTTTGGCTTGCACCCGAACCTCGGTGAGAACCTGGCGCTGGGCGGGATCTTCACCGCGATCTCCCTGATCCGCGGCTACGCCCTGCGCAGGCTGTTCGAGCGCTGGCGCGCGCCCTGAGCGGATCGCTGGCGTGACCATGCGCTGGCTGGTAACGTCGAGCCATGTCCGAAGGCTGGCAACATATCGAGATCACCGATCACGGGACCATCGTTGTCCTGCGTCCGGTTTCGGACGAGGGGCGGGCATGGCTCGAAGAGCATGTCGGCGAACCGGGGCCGGGCGGAGTCTATAGCTGCGAGCCGCGCATGGCGCAGGACATCCTGCAGGCGGCCGCCCGCGATCTGCTGTCGTGGCAATGAGCAACCGCCACCCGGTCGGGGCAGCGGCATGGCTCGGGGATCAGTGTTTGTTCAGGCAGCGGCCAGCTTGTAGACGGTCCCCCTGCCCTCGACCTTCTCTGCGGTGACAGGCAGGCCCAGCTTCTTCTTCAGCGCCCCTGAGATCATGCCCCTCGCGGTGTGCGGTTGCCACGCCGTCGCCTCGACGATCTCGGCGATGGACGCACCCTCGGGCCGCTGCAGCAACTCGATGATCTGCGCCTGCTTGGTGCCGGCGCGGATGGCGACAGGTTTCGGCGTGTCAGTGGCAGCTGTCACCGCGGGTTCTCCGTCCGGTTGCCGCCTCGCCGTGCGCGCGCTTGCAACGGCGGTGGCGACCACAGGCTCGATCCCGATGGCCTCCAGCCCGGCTTCGGTGGCGATCAGTGTGGTGCCGTGGCCGTCACCGGTCTCGCGCCAGAGTGGATCGGCCTTTCGCAGGTCGGCATCGACCTCTTCCAGCCAGCCGTTGGTGATCATGCGGGTGACAGCCATCTTCGCGGCGGCGCCGACCAGCCCTTCAGGCAGTGGCATGGCCAGATTGCCGGGGCGGGTCGCGGCGCGGCTGAGGATGATGGTTTGGGTGTCGGTGAGTTTCGGCATGGGTCGTCTCCGGGTCACGGCCGCGAGCATCGCCGGCCTTCTACGACCCCAAGCCCGCCATGGGGCGGGCCGAGGCGGCGCAAGGGGCTGATCATTCGGCGAATTCGCCTTCCTTGAAGGCGGCGTCCGAGATCTCGCGCAGCCGGTCGCGATAGTGGTTGAGCGTGCCGACATGCCCCCAACTGATCTCGTCGGGGTGGGTCTCGAAGTGATCGTCGCTCAGCGCGGCGAGCCGCTCCAGCATCGTGTCGATCTCGGCCTTGGCGGCGAGGAAGGCGTCGAGGGCTACGGAATTGTCGGTGGCATGGCGGGTCATGGTGGCGTCCTCTGGCAGTGAGTTGCGTCGTTTGCGTGAGACAACCATCGCTCTAGCGTGACGATTATCGCAGGCAAATCAGAGCAATAGGATTGCTATCTGATCGCGCGGCGGATCATGTGATGCGATCCGGGTCGATCAGCGCCGCCTGCTCCGCCTCATGGCGCTGGGCGGCGTCAGGCGGGCCACGGCGGGCGTTGACCAAGGCCACAAACAGAGCGCGGGCTACGGCGGCGACTTCGTCCGCCCCGGCGCTGGTGAGGTCCACGTCATGGATCGAAATGGCCTCGCCCAGATCGTTCAGGGCATAGAGGGTGGCGAATTCCGCCTCGGGCGGGTCGCAGGTGATCGTGTCCCGGTCATGCTCCGACACGGCGACGCTGCGGCAGAAGCGCAGATCGAAGCCGATGGCGCATTCGCGGCGGATCAGGTCGTCGAGGGTCTCGCCCGCGGGCAGGCAGTTGAAGGATTGCGTCATGATGGGAGCTCCTCAGGCTGCACGGCCTCTGGATCCAGTTCGACCCATGCACCGTTCTGCCAGACATAGAGGTGGCAGAGCTCGCGGGTCGGACGCGGCAGGATCGGGGGCTCGCGGGGCGGATCGAAGCAGTCGAGCTCGCCGGCCCGGACTTGCCGGATTTCCTTCGCGGCGAGGATGTCCTCGGGCGTCCACGGGGCCATCGCGGGCAGCATGTGCTCTGGGTAGCCGTCGTAGTGGACATAGACATGGGTCCATTCCTCGGGCCCGATCTGGATGGCGATCTGCGCGCGGGTGCTCATCCTGCCCTCCCTCAGATCAGCTGCAGGCTGGCCAGCATCGTGCTGGCAGCGGCGAGCTGGGTGGTCGGCAGCTCGATCTTGATGTGCGAGATGACGTCCGAGGCCTCGGCCGCGATCCCCTCGTCGCGCAGCGCGGCCTCGATCATGCGGGCGGCAGTGTCGGGGCCCTTCAGGTTCAGCGGGTCCGGCAGCGCTGCATGATCGATGCGGATGGTGGTGATGGCGGTCATGTGCCTGTCCTTTCAGGGTTGGGTGTCGGCAGGGCCTGCACGGCGTCCGGCCTCGAAGGCTTCCTCGAGTGCGGCGCGGATGGCCCAGACGGCGACATCGTGGAAATCCAGCCGGTCCCAGTTGCGGGTCTCCAGCGTCTCGATGCGGAACTGGCGCCGGGCGATCTCGAGGAGCAGCGCGTCGCGTTGGGCGGTCGGATCGGTGTTCTTGCGGCGCACCATGCTCAGTCCTCCCAGCGGTGTTCGGGGTGGGTGGTCCGCGCGCGGGCTTCCTCGCGCATCATCTCGTGGGCCTTGGCCATCTCGACCATCCCGTCCGCCTGGCTCATCCGCCCGGACATCACCTCGTCCATCACCCAGTTCACCCGCTCCTGCGCGGGGCTGGTGTGGTTGCGCCACCCCTCGCTCATCGAGCTGTGCCCCATTCTCTCCTGTGCGCGCATGGCTCTCTCCGATCCTTGTCTGGCGGGGTGCGATACACCCGCTTCCCTGGGATCAGACTCGCTCTATCCGGGAGTGCAATCAACTGAATAAGAAGCGTATTCTCGTTTAATTCCAATATCTTGAGGATCATCACAGCGCCATGGAAGGCATGTCCGAACGCGCCTATGCCGCCCATTCCGGCCTCTCACGCGGGGCGGTGCAGAAAGCGCGCAAGAACGGTCGGCTGGTGCTCTTTGCCGACGGATCAATCAACGCCGCCGCCTCGGATGCGCGGCGCGGCGCGATGACCGATCCCGACCAGCAGATGCGGTCGCGCGGAAGTGGCGAGGGGATGATCAGCGGGCCGGGCGAGACCGCGTCCTACATCAAGGCGCGCACGCTGCTGACAGTCTATGCCGCCCAGGACAAGCAGATCGCGGTCCAGAAGAAGAAAGGCGTGCTGGTCGACCGCGCGCGCGCCGAGACGCTGGTGTTTCGCCTCGCGCGCCAGGAGCGCGATACATGGGTCACCTGGCCCACCCGCGTGGCAGCCCTGATGGCCGCGCAATTATCCGCAGAGATGGAGAAGGCCTCGGGGGTGCCCGTGACGATCGAGACTGCGATCCTGCAGAGGGTGCTGGAAACCCATGTCCGAGAGCAGCTCGACGCCCTCGCCGACCTCCGGGTCAGCCTTGCATGAAGGAGAAGATGAACACGATCTGACCGGAGACCTCGATCTCGGCTTTGACGGGGCCGAGGACGTCCTGCGCGCCTGGCGGCGGGGCATGCGGCCGGACGCCGACCTCACCGTGTCGGAATGGGCCGATGCGCATCGCTGGCTGTCCTCGCGCGCCTCGGCCGAGCCGGGGCGGTATCGCACGGCGCGTACGCCCTATCTGCGCGGCATCATGGATGCGCTGTCCCCGAGCC